>JAOZPW010000014.1 GCA_029932545.1 Thermoanaerobaculales bacterium
CCGACTCGGTCTCGGTCGATCCCGGTACCGCGGCAGCGGGAGATGACATTCGGGTGACGTGGGCCGGGCATGTCGGCGGAACCGACAGCATCGCGGGTGGATTTAACACCCGGATCTATCTTTCGAACGATACAAATATCACAACTGCGGACACGCCCCTGGCGACCGTCAACGAGGCAGCGGCTTCTGATCCCGGCGACACTTTCGGCGACGGTGCACCTGGCCGCACGGTCACATTGCCTCCCGGCGTGAGCGATGGCACCAAGTACATTGGCATCATCGTCGACTCCAACGACGCAGTCGACGAGAGTAACGAGAGCAATAACAGCGCATGGGACGCGATTACGATCGACAGTACTTCATCGCTCGATCTGGTAGCTGACAGCATCACGCCCCAGACGGGCTCGGTCGCTGCGGGCGCCAGCGTCAACGTCAACTGGTTCGGGCATGCGGATGCCGGCAATTCGGGTGATATCTCCGGGAATTTCACGGTCGGTTTTTATCTCTCGAATGATGCGACGGTGACGACCGGGGATACCCTGCTGGACCGCGTGACCATCTCAGGACCCACTACCCCAGGCGAGAGTTTTGGGGCCAGCGGTCGGTCACTGTCGATCCCCGGGGGGACTGCGGCGGGCACCCGGTATCTTGGTCTCATCGTCGATGACACCGGTAGCGTCGCCGAGACCAACGAGAACAACAATACTGCCACGTCTGCAATCACCGTCACCGGTGGTGGTGGCGGTCAGGCAGATCTGGTGACCACTGCCTGTTCGGTCAGCCCGACATCGGTCGAAGTGGGAGACTTGATCACCGTCAATTGGACGGAGCGGAACCAGGGAGATGTAGAGGCGCCGGCCTTCCTTACCAGGATCTACCTTTCAACCAATCCGGTATGGGAGGGTCCTTCGACCGATACCAGGTTGATTCAATTTGACCACGGCCCCTATGCTGCCGGATTTCAGCAGTCGCTGAATACCTCGGTCACAATTCCCGCCGGAACTTCTGATGGCACCTGGTACATTCTGGTCGTTACCGACGCTCGAGATGTCGTCCCTGAGAGTAACGAGGACAACAATATGTGTGCCTCGACCATCACAGTTGGTTCTGGCGGTGGTACCGGCAGTACCGATCGTTGGCTGATACCAGCGGCGGCTTCGGCCCCGGGTTATTCCGGCTCAGACTGGCGGACCCAAATTGCGATCACCAATCCCGGCAATCAGACCCGAGAGGCAACTGTCTACTACGTTTCCGACAGTGCTTCCTGGCCGGGAACACTGATGACGGGACCGATTTCGATCGGCGCCCGTCGATCGCATTACATCGACGATGTCTTGCGCAACCTCCGTCCGACCGCCGGCCTGCTCTACGTCGTATTGGACGATCCGGGGCCCGTCGTGACTTCCAGGACCTACAATCTGGCCTCTGACGGCTCGACCTTTGGGCAGGGAATTCCAGGGGTCCCGTTGATTTCCGGGGACGCACCGGATGAACTGATCCTGCCGATGGTGCATTCGGGAGGCGGCCGGTACCACACCAACCTGGGCCTCGTGCATGCATCGAGTGGGTCAATGACCGTGGAGATCTCTATCTACACCGCCGGTGGTTCATTGTTGGCCGTCCAGCAGCGGACCGTGACCGATGGTTGGGATCAGATCAACGACGTCTTCGACAAAATGGGCGTCGGCGCTGCGTCGATCGAAGGGGGCTGGATCAAGGTCCGGATGATCTCAGGCTCACCGGATGCATGGACCTGCTACGCCTCGGTGGTCGACAAGGAAACCGGTGACCCAACCTACGTCGCGGGGGTTGAGGCGGAGTAAGGGAAGACGGGGTCGAAAGGGTCAAAAAGGTCGAAGAGGTCGGGGGCAGAGGGCGTCCGTAGGGTGGGCCTTGGCCCACCATCCCCGGCTGAAAATACTTTGAACGTTCAACGTCCAACGTCGAAGGAAGAAATGCACGAGAGAGCGGCCTGGGCGGTGAAAACCAGGAGCCCCCTCTCCGATGGGGCGTGCCGTCCTTGACGTTGTCCTGGGGCATCCTCCCGAATTGGACACTGCTGCGGTCAACGTCAAGGGGGGCAACCCTCGGGGAGCGCCTCAGTGATCGAGTCTCGGCTGACGGCAGTAGGCCGCCGAGGTCATTTTCCGGAGGGGCGATGCTCTCCCTCTTCCACTATGTTGCTCCTCCGGAAAATGGCCGAGCGGGGGCGTTCGCGGCCCCTAAGGCCGGGGATGGGACTCACTCCGTTCGGGTGACCGTGCCGCCATTCACTCCGGTCGCCCAGCGGTTTTGTCCTCCCAAGGACCCGGGTTTGGGTTAAGCTAGGATTCAATGAAGAAAAAGGAGAGCGAAATGAGAAACAATTGGCGATCGGTATTCACGGTCGTGATTTCGGTTTTGATAGCGATCAGCCCCTCAAACGCCCACGCATCATTCCTGGCCGATAACCTCTACATTCCAGCCGTTGGCCGAGGCCCGGGCGCCGCCGGTTCGAACTGGTACACGACCGTGTGGTTCCACAACCCGGGCGCCGACGAAGCCATGGTCACCGTCAGCCTCCTCCTGAGGGGGCAACCCAACCCGACTCCGGATACACAAATCTTTGCCGTGCCGGCCCATTCGTCGGTGACCTTTGAAGATGCCATCATCGATCTTTTCGGTCTCGATGCCGCCTCGGGTGCTTTTCGCGTGCAATCAACGGGGTCGATCGCGGTTGGTTCTCGGATCTTCAATCAGCCCGGGAATACCATCAGTGAATCTCAGGGCCAGTTCATGGCCGGGATGCCGGCAAGATTCTCCATTGTGCCGGGCCAGATCATCGAGGTTCCCGGTATCCTTGATCCAGCAGATGAGACCTTTCGAAGCAATTTTGGGATGGTCGAAACCAGCGGCTCATCGGCCCAGATCGCGGTGACCCTTCTGGACGGGTCAGGCATGGAACTGGCATCCAAAAGCTACACCCTCGGTCCATACGCGGCCTTTCAGCGGCCCCTCTCGAACCTTGCGCCGGACGCTTCGATCGACGGTGGCATCCTCCGCTTCGAAGTTACAGGGGCTGCCGGCGCCGTGCTCGCCTACGCCTCGGCCGTCGCCAATGGTGTGCAATCGCAGGATCCGACAACCCTCGAGATGACCCTCGACCCCATGACTCTCGGGGCGATTTCTGCGATCGAGGCCGGCCCCGGTTTGGCCGGTGGAGGCAATGAAGGGGTTGTTGTCCTCCAGGTGGTGGCCGGAGAAGGCATCATGGTCGATGCCTCCGGCGTTTCGATCGCCGATGAAGGGATCAAGGCAGATCATATTGCCCCTGGGGAATTGGTCCTCGGCGCCAAGGTCGGGAGCGAGGTCTTGACCGATATCGTCACCTTCCAGGCGGGCAACAACATCAATGTCGATGTCGTCGATGATGCCGTAGAGGTTACGGCCTTCGGTTGCTTCGGTGAGCGGCAGGAGATGCCCGTCACCCAGGCATTGGTCGCTAGTTCGTCAGGGGATTGGATTGCCGGGAATGACCGACTGGACATTCCTGGCGCAGGCCGTTGGCGTCTTGGCTACCGCGTGCTCGTCGAGGTCTACAACAACGGAATCTCCACCGTCAGCGATCCGGTCAACATTGCCCTGTACGATCTCTCGGATCAGGTTCTCCTCCGCAAAACCCTGTCCGTTCTCGGGCTCCAGGTTGACCTCGGCACCAGGGTTTATGCGACCGTCAGCGGGGAATCCGTTGTCGAGGTTGACCGTGCCACCACGATCGCCTTGGCTGCAAGGACTTCGAGAAACGAGACTGTTGTCACGGTCCATCCACACGATTTTGATCTTTCGGGCAACTTGCCGAACCCCGACGCCACATCGTTTTTCTACATTGAGTGTCTCCATCGGGACGACTGAAGGGTAAGGGGTCTCAACTCCTCCAAACCCGGTCTCCGGAATTGCCTGGGTTCGGTGTTCGCTCTCGGACGGTTTCTGACCTACCGCTACTACCAGAGAACCCCACGGGACAGCACTGGGTGAAATATGTTAGACGGTATTCTCGTTCCTCTACTTCTTATACCCAATCAGCTTGTAGTATCTCTCCCGGGGTTCTCCAGTCCATCCATTGACGCCGTGTTTGGGCAACCACCACGCGTGGAGGTAGAGGACTACCAGTAGCAGCAGTGCCAAGAGTCCGAAGGCCCATATGCGGCCGATTGTGGCTGAAATCGTCAAAACCGCAGCGAGAATAATTACGATCTTGAGGAGCCGTCGCCACTTCGGTTTGTGTTCCTCGAAATGGCCAAAGAGAATGCCGCCGACTCCAGTTATCGTCATCACCACCGCGACCTCAAACCACAACGAATTGGTTTGCCACATTGTATTTCTCCAGAGATTCCCTGAGGTTCAATTATATCATTTGCAGATGTGCCCATCGGATTCGGCCCCCCCAAGGTGCGGTTGCCTGGGTTCGGTGTTCGTGGGGCAGTGATACAGGTTTATCGGGAACGGTAACGGGCTCGGGCTCGGGCTCGGGCTCGGGCTCGGGGACGGGAACGGTAACGATAACGGGCTCGGGCACGGTTGAGGGTGCACCGCGTTCTTGTGGTTCCGGCTCCGCCGGGCTGGCGACGGATCCTCGTGCAGCTATCCCCAGTACCAGGTTTCGAAGGAGTCGGCACTACAGAATCGAGCGCGGGATCTTCGAGTGGCGGGAAACCATGCGAGTTCGCGGCCTGCACCCTCCGGTGTGCGAGTAGACCTGGCCCTGACGCCACGGAGCCCCATTTGTTTCGCTTGAAGGCCGATCGGGTGACAGACGGCTTGTGGGACACGGTGGCCGGTCTGGTCGAGAGGGTAGGTGGAGGGCAGGCCGACCGCCGCCACTCCTTCTCGAGAGTGCACGTCCGCTACGCTTTGGTTTTTCGGAAGGGTTGCATGGACAAGGACCGGTCCGGTGTCGTTGCGAAGGTCTTCAGGCTCGTACGGCCACCCCTCGATGAAAAGGCGGAGGTTGAGGCGGGCGGTGATCCGATCTTCGTTGAGATACAGGGTTGCATGGCTTCCGGGCGGATTCCAGCGACCGCCTTTGGTTCCTGCGAACGTGGGGTCCAGCGGATCCACCCAACTGGTATCGGCTATGCGAAGCCAGGTGTGGCCGTTGGGCAGGCTTTCGGTGCGCATCAGGCGTGAGCATCGCCGAACTGGAACATGCTCCTGCACGCGACGAGGATCTCTCTGGTCTTGCCGGCAGCCAGGAGGTCGAGCAGCGAGAGACCGCCGAGTCGGGACGAAGGACGGCGAACGACTGCCGGGATCCGTTCTCGTTTGAGATGACGGACCAGCAGATCCGTCGCAGCCGACAGGTCTGCAAATGCCTCGATCTGGTTCTTCGGTAGGCCGTGAGTCCGCCACTTGCCGATTGCCTGACGGGAGACATGGAACACATTGGCTGCATCGCTTTGCCTGAGATCCCACACGGCGAGAATACGGTCAAGATCGGTGCGGGTTCGGTGCTGGTCAAGTGACTTTTGGAGTTCGAAGATCCACCCCTCGTCCGCACTTTGAACCAGGATCCTGGCGGCTTCATTCGGCTCAAGGTTGAGCAACTTCACTGTCTCGGTGACCATGGCAGCCTCCAATGCAACCATATGTCAACCGCAACCTGTTGTCAACCCCAAGGCAGCCGGTCACCCCAAGTGTGACTTTGTGGCTATCCCTCTGTGTTTCCTTCCTCCCTGGACCTACCCGCCGGCCACCGCCTGTTCCGCTGCTTCTTCCTCAAGCCGTGCCTCCTCGCCTTTCTCTCGCTTACTGCGGATGAACCAGGAGACGACCTTGGAATCCTTGACGCCGCGGACGACGTCTTCGAGGTCCCGGTAGAGCTGCTCGTCATTGATGAATGCGCCAGCCGTGCCTTCGCCGAGATCCAGTTTTTCGGCGGCTGAGTTCAGGCTGGAAACCAGGCCCTGCAAATCATTGAGGAAATCGTCTGCAAACTCCTTGTCCTGCATCAGGCGGGGAAGGGTGCCCTCGCCGGTCGCCATTTCCTGCGCAACTGCTGCGATGGCGCCGGCGGCGTTTTGCAGGGCCTCGATCGTATCGGTCAGGCGCCGGCGACCGTCCGGGTCCCGTAAAAGGGCTGCGTAGGCGGTGTCGTGGCGTTCCATGTCGATAGCGACCTGGGTTGTGATGCGGTGAATGGACCTGCTACTGGCCTTGAGTTCGTCGAGGATTACCCCTGAGCCGCTTTCTTCGGAGACCAGTCGACCGAGCAGGCCTTCGCCTCGTTCGATCTTGCCCAGGATCGACCCCAGGGTCGCGACGGTCTGGGTCAGATTTTCGCCGAGGCGGGGGCCTGAATCCGGGCTGCTGGTCAGTTCTCCCAGAAGGCCTTCTCCGGCCTCGACCCGCTTGAGGATCGTCTTGAGTGACACCGAGATTGAAATTAAATTCTGGAGCAGGTCGCCCCCGGTCGAAACGAACTGGGACAGCTCCGCAGGATCGCGCCCGGGCACAACACCGCCCTCGAGGATGCGCTCTTTGTCAGCAGACCCGCTGGTGATTTCGAGGTACTTGTCGCCAAGCAGTCCCATCGAACGGATGGAGACTCCGGAATCCGCCCTGACCCTTTCCGTGTAGCGAGAGTCCAGTGTGAATCGGATCTCAATGCGTGGCTGGAGGGCGTCGGCGGGGAGTTCGATGTCTTCGATAAATCCGACGGTCACGCCGTTGAGTTTGACCGGTGTGCCGTGTTCAAGGCCGGTGACGTTGACGAAGCTTGTCGAATAGCGCGTGTGGCGGATAAAAAGCTGTCGCCGATTACCGACCATCAAGATCGTCAAGGCCACCAGCAACAACGCTGCGATGACCAGAAGTCCGACGCGCAGGTTGCGTTTTGATTCGTTACGCATGGATAACTCCTGCCTGGAAAAATTGTTTGACGGTATCCGGGCCCGAGGTGCGGGCCGCCTCCAGAGTGCCGTCGAAGATAAACTGGCCGCTCTCGAGAAAAGCGACGCGATCGGCGACCCGGAGTACCAGTGGAATGTCGTGAGTGACCACCAGTGATGTGACGCCGAGGCGGCGGTCAAGGTCGAGGATCAGGTTGGCGATCGCTTCTCCAGTGACCGGATCGAGCCCAGTCGTAGGCTCGTCATAGAGGATGATTTCCGGCTCGAGGGCCAGGGCACGGGCGACCGCAACTCGTTTTCTCATGCCACCGGAAAGTTCCGACGGCGCCAGGTGTTCTACGTCGTCAAGCTGCACCATTGCCAGCAAGGTGGTGACTCGTTCGGCCAGTTGGTCGGGGTCCATTTTCAGGTGTTCCCGAATGGGGAAGGCGATGTTGTCGAAGACGGTCATGGAATCAAAGAGGGCGCCGCCCTGGAAAAGGTAGGAGATTTTGCGTCTCAGTGGGGCAAGGTCACGATCGCGCAACGCGTTGACGTGGTAACCGAGAACGTTGATGCTGCCGCTGTCGGGCAGGATCAGGCCGTTGATCATCTTCAACGTGACCGACTTTCCGCTGCCGGATGCACCGAGGATTGCCACGATCTCACCGGCATTGATCTTCAGTGACGCCTCGGCCAAGACCTTCTTGGGGCCGAAGGCGCGGGAAACCCGGTCGAGGACGATGACGGGTTCAGTCATGGTGCCAGTCCAATGATCAATTTGGTGAAGAAGAAGTCGGCAATCAGGATGCAGATCGAGGCGGCATAGACGGTATTGGTGGTAGCTCGTCCGACCCCGTCGGCGCCCCCGCGGGCGTTCAGCCCGTTGTAGCACCCAATGATGGCGATGACGAAGGCGAATACCGCCGGTTTTGTCAGACCCAGCAGGAGATCGTTGAACTGGAGTGCCCTGAAAACGCGGGCGAAGTAGAAATCGGCCGTCAGGCCCTCCTGAAAGACTGCGATGAAGAGACCGCCGATGATGCCCATGCCGTCGGCCAAGATCGTCAGGGCCGGCAGCATCAACAGGGTTGCCCAGAGTCTGGGGACAACCAGCTTGCGAATTGGATCTGCGGCCATCGACCGCATGGCATCGACCTGTTCGGTGACGTTCATTGATCCCAACTCCGCGGCAATCCCGGATCCGACCCTCCCTCCGACCATCAGGGCGGTCAAAACCGGACCGAGTTCTCGGACCAGGGACAAGGTGACAATTTCGCCGATGTAGAGACTGGCGCCGAACTTCGACAGGGTGTAGGCAGATTGAACCGCGAGCACCATGCCGGTAAACAGAGCCGTGATGTTGGTGAGGTTGAGGGATCCCACGCCGATCCGGTCCAGTTGGCGCAGCGTCTCGCCGAAGTCCAGAGGTGGTGTCACCATGCGGACCAGGGCCTGGCCGGCCAGCCGAGACGCGCCGCCGATGCTGGCGACCGTTCGCACGAATCCAGAGGGGTTCGATTGCATGCTCATTAGTAATGAGATCTTAGCGCAAATCGGTGACCCAGGGATCAAAGAGGGCAGAATAGAAACTGGAAACTCGATTCCAGTAGCCAGTTTCAGCCAGAGGTGTCCTATTCTCACCAGCGAGCGTTACAATGGTACTTTGGAGGCCTGATGGGACGATTGAAGAAACGGTGGAATCGGTTGAGCTGGACTCTGAAGGTGGGATCGTAGATGGGTACTCGTCGGCACGCTCGGGAACTGGCCCTTCAGTTACTCTACCAACATGAGCTGACCCAGGCCTCGCTCGAGGACATGAAGGTTCACTTCGAGGGATGGCGGGGTGCGTCGGAGTCAGAGAAGGCTTTTGCAGACGAACTGGTGGTGGGGACCCTGGATCACCGTGAAGAGATTGACCAACAACTGGAGCAGCAGACTGCCCATTGGCGTTTCGACCGGTTGGCTGCAGTCGATCGCAATATCCTGAGGCTGGCTTTGTATGAGCTGATGCACAATCGGGATACACCGGCCGCGGTCGTCATCGACGAAGCCATCGAAGTTGCCAAGAAATTCGGTGCCGAAGAGAGCCCCAAGTTCGTCAACGGTGTACTCGACGGGTTTGTTAAGAGGACTCAAGAAAAAACTTGAGATGAGCAATTCTCACCGGCGGCCCGGCCACAGACTGCACGTGTCGGTCCTTGTGGTTGTCCTATTCTGCGCAATCCCGGCCGGCGGGACCGAAGCAGCCTACAGCGTTCGATCCGGAAATTTGCCGATCAGCCACTCTGTCAACGGGTATTCGCAGTCCGTCGAGGTGCTGGGTGATGGGGAAGTCCTGGTTCGGGTGGGAGTTCCCGCGGTGGCAGTCGGTGCGGCCCCTGGTGGCTTCGAACCTGACCCGCAGGTTCTGGCGGTCCTTCCTCAAGGCTTTGGATTGCCGGAGCGGTTGAGTTCGGTCTTGAGCGCCGATCTTGACGCTTTCACGAGGGCAACCCGGGTACTCCGGTGGGTCGCTCGCTCGCTCTCTCTGAACATTTCCAGCACCGGTGATCAGGATGCGGTTTCGGTATTGCGTCGAGGCAACGGCCGGTGTTCCGGTCTGGCCAACGCAACGGTTGCCCTCCTGAGAGCTGCGGGATTTGAGGCCCGAACCGTCAGTGGTCTCCTGGTGTCGGATGACAGGGTTGTGCCTCACCGATGGCTCGAGTGCCTCTTGCCGGGGGCCGGGTGGGTTCCGACGGATCCGACGATCGGATTCTGGGTTGTGACACCTCGGCATCTGGTTTTCTCGGATACCGTGACCGACCTCCCGGTCGTCGAGATGGTGTCTCCACCCGAGGACCCGCCGCATTATCCCGTCATCGACGGCGTGCCGACCCGTCCGGATCTTGGTTCGGAGTTGGTGTGCCGAGTCGTCAACCCCTGCGGGGGACGGTTGGTTGCCGTCCTGCGCGGCGATTCCGGTGTTGAATTGAGAACCGAACTTGAAAAAGAGGGACGTTTTTCCTTGCTCTTCCCGGGGCGGTGGAGGCTTGAGGTCAGGCGGGACTCTGACGTGGTGTTGCGGCAGACTCTTGATCTCGGCAATGGCGAACATTACAGCGTCGCCGTCAGAATCGACGATGAGGATTGCGTTAGACTCATGGGGAGAGATCGTGTGAGGAGGGTAAAGTGATGACGCGAAGTTTATCGGGCAGCCTGAAACACCTGTCGCCACCGGCTCTGCTTCGCCTGGTTTCCGCAACCGGAGCAAGTGGGACGCTGGAATTAGTGACCGATGCCGGGGTCATTCAGATCGACATCGTCGATGGCGGAGTCCGAATGGCCACCGAGAGGGATTTGAGAGTCGTTGCTCAGATTCTCGAGTCTCACGACGGATCCTATCGTTTCTCGCCTTTGGTGGGTGGTGGCGGAGAGACCGACGTCATCCTGGATGCTGCTGACTTTCTGGCTGCGGTTCAGACCGTTTCCAAGAACAAAAGGACGCCCTTTTCGTCTGAGATCGATGTGGATGCCCTGATCGCCGGGGAGGTTCTCGAGGTGTCGGGTGGTGCGGCGAAGCCGGCTATCCATCTCTTGTCCGAAGTGTCGGCCGAGAACCCGCTGGACGATCTGTTGGAAGATCTTGCCGAGACCGCCCCTGATGAACTCCTGCTGGCGCAGGTCGGTGTTGTCTCCCAGGATCCCCGACCGTGGCGCGGCAGTGTCGACCGGGAGTGGCGGCGCCGTGGTTGGCAGGTGCGACTCTTTGGGGTTCCGGATGATGTAGATCCTCAGAATCTCGATGCACTGGTGGTCCATCAACAGCTTTCGATCACCAGAATCGGACGGGAGGAAGACTGGCTGGAGTTGGTCCGGAGGGCTGACGCCGAGGGTACTCCGGTCATCTGGGTCGGGCCGTTGGGGGACCCGGTCTGGGTCGGTCATCTGGTTGAAGCCGGTGTTGATTTTCTTCTGCCTTCGGTGCAGACGGAGGGAGGCGAGGCAGGACATCGTTTCTTCCAGGCCCTGGGAACGGTCGTCGATCGGTGGCTCTCTCGTGGTCGTGGCACCGGCGCCGAAGTGGAGATACCCCAGGCTGTCACCGAACTGGTGGATACGCTTTTGCATGGCGTCGAGGCCGATGAGGCCCTGGGTTCGTTCCTCCAGTTGGCCGCAAGCCAGTTGGCTCGGGGTGCCGTTTTCTCCGTGGAGGGAACCTCCGTGCGGTGTCGTGCGGGCTTTGGTTACCCCTTGGGCTCCGGGGGAGGAGTGCTCCCTCGGGGTATCGGCCTGCTGGAACGGATGATCCGGGACGGAGAAGAGATCTCCGGACTCGACCCGTCAAGCGGTGGCGCCATGCAACTTGCCAAGGCGGTTGGCCTTGCCGAACTGCATTCCGAGACTGTCGTTCTGCCTCTGGGAACCAGGGCTCGTGTCCAGGGATTTCTGTTGGGGGACAGGGAGGGCGAGGCGTTGCCGGATATGGGTGACCTTGCGATGCTGGCCAAACGCCTCGGTGGAGCATTTTTTTGATGCAATCCGGTGAAGCTGGATTGCAGGTTATGATAGATTTTACGCAAGGAGACCGTGTGAGTACGGGCTCGTTCGGGAGGTGAGATGCGACTGATCTTTCTCGGACCGCCGGGGGCAGGTAAAGGAACCCAGGCGGGGTTCATTTGTCAGCGATTCGGTATACCGCAGATCTCGACCGGAGACATGTTGCGCGCCGCGGTGGCGGCAGGGTCCGACCTGGGCCTTTTGGTTAAAGCGGCCATGGAGTCGGGCGGCCTGGTCACCGATGACGTAATTATTCGTTTGGTCCAGGAACGAACCGACGATCCTGACTGCGCCAATGGGTATTTGTTGGACGGGTTTCCCCGGACGATGGCTCAGGCCGAGGCTCTGGACGCCGCGCAGGTTGTCATGGATGCCGTCGTGGAGATTGTGGTTCCGGACGATGAGATCGTCCGGAGACTGTCGGGGCGGCGGAGCCATTCGGCCTCGGGAAGGGTCTATCACGTGCTCCATAACCCTCCCAAGATCGAGGGGTTGGACGACGTCACTGGGGAACTGCTGATCCAGAGAGACGACGACCGGGAAGATGTCATCCGGAAAAGACTGGAGACCTTTCACGCCCAGACCGCCGTCCTGTCTTCCTTCTACTCGGGCAAGACAAACTCGGGCCCCGCCTTCATCAAGGTCAACGGTATGAGGCCGATTGACGAGGTCAAGGCGGATATCATCGGGCAGTTGGAGCGGTTGTAGAGGAGCTGTCAGCTCTCAGCACAGGCGGTTGCATAAACCGCGGTCGCGGTGGCAGGAAGAAAAAGACAGTTGAACCGCCAAGACGCGAAGAGCGCAAAGGGAACGCAAAGAAAGCTTTGGAAATAGGGCCTCTTCGGGTTCATCGTTGTTCGATCTCTGGCACCGGTTGTGGGTCAAATTGCCCCGATCGAGGGTCTTCTGCGACGGCTGGTCAGTGCTGTTCCGTATCGGTCAGGAGTTGTACGGTTGGACTGATACCTTGCTTGGATGCGGCGATCGCCATTTTGCGGTCAAAGGTAACAAAGGTATTGACGGTATTGCTCGACGAGAGATGCAGGGCATCCGCAAGGTCCATTCCCTCTTCGTACCACTCAACTGCCCTCTCTACAACTGCGGCATCTTCGATTACAGAGTTTCTGAGGCCGATAAGGGTCGCAAGGGCTTTGCCGACGGTTTCTCGATCGAAGTCGTAGGAGTAGCGCAGAACCCACTCGAGTTCCATGATCACGGTCTTGCACAGGAATACTGTGTTTGAGCGAAGGACATCTGCAGCGACCGATGCCTGTGAGGCATCGTCGTTGGTAATGATCCTGACCAGGACGTTGGTGTCGGGTGCGATCATTTGTGTTCCCGGGCGCCTTTGGCGATGGCCTGATCCATCTCCTCCAGAGTCTTGGCAGGGCCGTCATAGGCTACGCACCCCAGCAAGTCGTCGATGCTGGTGTTCGGGACCTTCCTTTTCTGGCGCAGGACGACGCCATCCGCGAGTTCCTCCAGTTCGATTGCACTACCAGGAACCCAACCGTGGCGTTGTCGGATTTCCTTGGGGATCACAATCTGACCCTTTGTGGAAAGAGTTGTTGTGGGCATCACACACCTCCGGTAAGACAATGGTAAGATATCATGATCAGCTATTGAAAATCAAGGGTTTCGTGTGAGCTTTGGCCCGCCGAAGTCGATTTCAGGGCTTCGAGGGGGTCTTTGTTGACGGCTTGGAGCTGAGACCCTTGGCGCCTTTTTCCTGTTGGGTGGTGAATTCCTGCGGGTTCTCCATCGGTTGTACGCTGCAGTCTTCGAGAATCCTCAGGCCCATGGTCCCCTCAGCGACGAAGAGGCGACCACCGCCAGGGACAGCATTCCAAATCCGCGTGTTGAAATCAACGATGCCGCGCTGGACAGGACTCGTTGGGTTCCAAACGTTGAAGACGATCACTTCGGAATACGTGGTGACATATGTGTGGCCGGCGGAATAATGCACCTCTTGGGTTGGCCTCGGTTCGTCAAAATCACACGAGCCCGTCATTGACGGTTCGCTGTGGTTGGAAATGTCAATAACCCAGAGCCCCGGGCTGCTGATCAAGTAGGCGTACCGGCCGGATACGTCGAGCCTCGAGCCGTCGGTTTCTGTCGTACTCACCAGCGTCGGGTTCATCGGGTTGGTGACATCAAAGATGAGTAGTTGAGGAGGACAGGGCCACCAAATACATCCTGAGTCGGATACAAAGGCGTATCCATCTTGGATTTTGATCCTTGAGGCATTGGCTGCCGGGACTTCCGTCTGTGCGACTTCCAGGGGCTGGTAGGGGTCCGAGATATCGATCATGATGAGTTTGTTGCGGGTTGTCAGCAGATACACGGTACTCCCGACGACCGCAAAATCCGAAGGGCTGCACTCGAAACTGCCGGTAATGACCGGCTCGGACGGATGGGAAATATCGAGGATGACCAGGCTGTCGGATGTTGCCAGAAACAGGGAGTTGCCAGAAGTTTTGATCACCCATCCATGGGCTCGCCGGGTTACTGATGTCAACAATCCACAAGCCCGATCCTGAGGAAGCGACGAAGACGACATCGCCCGCAGGTTCGATGGCCGTCACCAGATCGGGAAAAACGACTTCGCTGATCATTATTGGATCACCGGCCAGACTGATGTCGACCAGTGTGAGTCTCGGGCCGTTGCCGACAAAGGCCAAGGTGTCTGTCGCCACGACCCGGGAGGCCGGGCCGCTCGGCATCGAACCGATCTCATCGAGGCACTCCGAAAAGGCCGGACTCGGAGAGCTGAGAATCACCATAAAAACAGCAACGAAGAACCTCATCTCAGAGATAATTATAGTCTGATCTTCGTGCCTTTTTGCGCCTTTTTGTGGCTATCTTTCCCTCTTTGTGGCGCTGTTCTCGGATTTTGAAGGCGGTTGAGCCGTCAACTGCCGTACCAACTCCTTCACATCCGAGGTCGGCATTTGGCACTGATGGTCCTGGCAGACGTAGGCTGTCGGTTGACCGTCGATCATGAGGTGGTTCTCAGTGAAGGGGGCAAGCGTTCTGACGGCCTTCCCTTGGGTGCCTGGTTCGATCAAAAGCACCGAGGATCGGGCCGGCGCAGAGGTTCGTACGGTGTTGAGCAGTACCTTGGTTTTTGGGTCATCCCGGTTCCCGCAGATTACGATTTCAAAGGCCGGGTTCGTGCCTCTCTGCAATGCGTCGATCAGGTGAGTGTGGCCCGACGGCCCACGGGAGACGCTCTGGCCGAAGGCGGTCGTCAGAGCATGGGCCCTGTCTTCGAAGGCGGTTCGTCCCGTCAGTCGACCCAGACGGATCAAATTGTGTGCCGCGACGGAGTTTCCCGAGGGCATCGCGCCGTCGTAGATCTCCTTGGGCCGGACCAGCAGCTTTTCGTTGTCCGGGGCCGAGAAGAAGTACCCACCTCGGTCTGAATCCCAGAAGAGTGTGTCGGTCTGTTCCTGAAGGGTGACGGCCTGTTTCAGGAAGCGTGGCTCCAGCGTGGCGTCGTAGAGTTCCAGCAGGGCCCATGTCAGAAAGATATGATCATCGAGAAAGGCGGGGATCTCGGCATGACCTTCGCGCCAGCGGTGGAGCAACCGACCCTTGGAATCCTGCATCCGGTTCAGTACGAATTCCACGGCCGACTGAGCCTGGCTGATGTACGCGGGTTCTTCCAGGACCGCACCGGCTCGGGCCAGCGCCGCGGCCATCAGGCCGTTCCAGTCGGTCAGGATCTTGTCGTCCAAGAGCGGCCGGGGGCGTTTCGCCCGAGTCTCCAGCAGTTCGATCCTGATCCGGTCAAGCCGGTCCTGGAGTTCGGCTTCTGAGAGCTTGAGGTCCTTGGCTGTGGCGCCGATGCCGCCCTGGAGGTGCAGAATATTGTCGACCGACGCCTTGGCCGAAGCCTCGGGGAGGAAATTTCCGGTAGGGGAGGTATTCCAGACCGCGCGGGCAATGGCCGCGTCGTCTTTGCCCAGGACCTCGATCAGCTGTTCTTCCGTCCACAAGTAGAAGACGCCTTCTTCACCCTCGCTGTCCGCATCCTCGGCGGAGAAAAAGGCGCCGTCCGGTGATTTCAGGTCCCGATCGATGTACGTGATGATCTCACGGGCGGTATCGGCGAAGTCCTCGCGGCCGGTGATGCGATAGCCTTCGGTGAAGGCCAACAGCAGCATCGCCTGATCGTAGAGCATCTTTTCGAAATGAGGCACCAGCCACTCTTTGTCTGTGGAGTAGCGGTGAAAGCCGAAGCCGACATGGTCGAAGATGCCGCCTTGCCGCATCTTTTCGAGTGTGTGGGAGACCATATCGATAGCCTTCGCGTCGTCTTGCGTTTCCCCGAAGGTCAGCAGGAACAGAAGAGTGTGGGGTGACGGAAATTTTGGTGCGGTCCCGAACCCACCCTCGATAGTGTCGTAGCGGGAACTCAGATCTTGGCGGGTCGTGCCGATGATGGCGGGGCTGATTTCCCCGGGTTGACCGTGGCCACCAACGGTCTGAAGGTTGGCGACGATCTGCCCGGCCGACTCCAGCAGCTTCGGCCGATCATCGTTCCAGGCGGCCTGGACTTTGGGGATCAGGTCCATCATGCCCATCCGGCCAAATCGGGTGTTCTTGGGGATGTAGGTCGCCGCAAAAAAGGGCTGCTTGTCGGGCGTCATGATGACGGTCATCGGCCAGCCTCCGCTGCCGGTCAGCATCTGGGTGACGGTCATGTAGACCTGATCGATATCCGGGCGTTCTTCACGGTCGACCTTGATATTGATGAAGGCAGAGTTCATCAGTGCAGCGACCTCGGGGTCCTCGAAGCTCTCATGGGCCATCACATGGCACCAGTGGCAGGTGGCGTAGCCGATCGAGAGGAAGATCGGTTTGTCCTGGTCATGGGCGGCTTTGAATGCCTCGTCGCCCCAGGGATACCAGTTGACCGGATTGTCGGCGTGTTGCAGGAGGTAGGGGCTTCGTGACTGAGTCAGCCGGTTTTGGTGTTTCATGGTCTCTCCTTGGAGGGTGTCAGGCTGGCCGGCACAGGCAGGTATGGCGCATATGAGCGCCAAGGCGATCGTCATGGCTTTGTTCATGCCGAGGGAAACACTCGGAGGGCACTGGAGATTCCTGGGTTGCCGGTTGGAGCGCCGGAAGGGCGTATCGTGGGGCTTTTGAAGGGGGCCGTGATTGGGGTCGTGGCCGGCCGCCCCACGCTCCACCCTCCCGCCGCTTGGGGCGCTTCGCGCCGCAAAAGGTCAGCTGTAAACAGGTTGTTAGACCAGTGGATCAGACGGCATCACGGCTTCGATCAAGGCCTTTTCGAGAGGAAAGGCGAAGAATGACCGTCGGCAACGCCAACGGGCCAGGGCTTGGATGGGGGCGGCGAGGGGTCGAGGTCGGCTCCAGCCCAGTTGATTGTAGAAGGCGAAGCGTCGGACTCGCTGGTCGGTGTCTTGGTCAACCCAGGGACTGGTCGTCTGGATGAAGTCGAATTCTGCCCATCCCTCGAGCGTGGTTGGCAGCGTATGGTCGTCCGCAACAATCTCGTCGGTCAGGGGGGAGCCGGGATAGGGTTTGTAGCAGAAAAACGGCGTGGTATTCCGGCAGTGCATGCTCTTGAGCCGTTGGGCCAGGTTCAAGGACGCATCAAGGTCCTCCGCCCGTTCCCCGGGCAGTCCATAGATGAAAGGGAAGGTCCCGGCGATACCGGCTTCCAGGCATCGTTGGGCCACCTCGTTGATTTGTTCGAGAGTGATATCTTTGCCGAGCCTCTTGAGCATGCGCTCGGATCCGGCCTCGACCCCGATCAGCACTTTTCTCAGGCCGGATTGTTTGAGAAGGTCCCAATCGTCGTGGGTCAGACGACAGCCCTGGTCGGCCCGCATGGTGGCCGCCCAGGTGATGCCGAGGTTGTGCTCGATAAAACCCTGGGCGATTTCAAGAGTGCGTCTGCGATCGGTGAAGAAGGTCTCGTCCTGGAAATTGACATCCGTGGCATTCGAGTCTTCTACCAGGGTGCTGATGTGGTCGATGACCCGATTCGCCGAAAGGCCCGTCCACTTGCGCTTGAAAACGAAGGGGTCGGCGCAGAACCGGCACCGGTATCGACATCCGGTCGAAGTGACGTAATCCAACTGTCGCTTTTCTTTGAGGTCAAAATAGTGCTCGGTCGGAATCAGGGAGTAGTCCGCAGAGGGCAGATCGTCCATCGACTCCATCGTCCTTGGCGTCGTCATGACGACCCCATGGTGGTCCCGGTAGGCAATTCCGGCGATGCCGTCGATCGGGCGCCCGGTGAGCCATGCCTCGGCCAATTCACGCAATGCCGTTTCGCCTTGACCCGAACAACGATGTCGACCTCGGGGGCTTCGTCGAGGATTTCTTTCGGGAACAGAGAAGGGTGCCATCCGCCCCAGACGACGGGGAGGTCCGGCCTGAGACTCTTCAGGCGTCCGCCGATTTCCAGGGCATCACGGATCGTGGATCCCGTCAGAACTGAGATGCCGAGGCAGAGACTGTCGTCGAGGTGGGTGACCAGGGCAGATATGGGATCGTCTTCGAGGCGGCCATCGACGATGACGGTCTCGATCCCGAGATTCTTCAGCCCGGAACCGACTGCCATCAGGGCCAACGGCATCGTATAGAAGACACACCGGGGTTGGTACAGCAAGACCTTGGGCACGGCCGCATTGTCGCCCGGCGCCTGGGTGTTGTCTATCAGTTTGAAGCGGACGTCTTACAGCAGCGTCTTGATCTGCTCCTCGATCTCTTTCTCGTCGCCTTCCTCGAAGCCCAGGTGGAAGTACATGACCCGGCCCTCGCGGTCGATCAGGTATGAGGTCGGGAATGAGTGGACATTGAAGACATTGAAAACGACGCCGTCTTCTTCGTGGTCTTCGAGCAGTGTGTAGTTCAGGCCCTTCTTCTCGATGAATGCGGTTGCACGTTCGGTGTCATGGGTCGCCTCGACGGCGACGATCTCAAGGCCATGGTCGATGTATTTTTCAAAGAGGGTCTGCAGGCGTGGCAACTCCACGCGGCAGCCGCCTCACGTGGGGAACCAGAACGAGAGGAATACCACATTGCCCCTGGTATCACCGAGCTTTCGGAGAATTCCCTCATAGTCGGGCAGTTCGAAATCGTCAACGACCTTGGCCAGATCCTGCCGAGCGGACCATAAGAAATCTTCGAAGCCGGCCTCGTCCTCGTGGACGGATATGTAGGCGTTACGATAGGCCTCGAATGCCTCATCATTGTCGCCCAATACTGCGGTCGGCCCCAATAATTCCAACGCCCGCTCGGCGTCGCCCTGCGCCAGGGCCGTCCGGCCCCAGTAGGCGAAGAGTTCGGTCGAGGGAACGCCGAGGTAGTTGGATTGGCTCAAGGGGGCCGCAGTCTCGAAGACCTCAAGGGCCTCCGTCTCCCGGTCCAAATGCGCCAGTGCCCAGCCGTGGTTGGTTGCAGCCATCACTGAACGATTGTCGGCCTTCGCTGCGATTTCCTCATCGCTGAGATCGGTGTCTGGGTAGTCTGAACGGAAGGCTTCGGCAGTAGCAACGGTCGAGGCCCCTGCCGCCTGCGCTTCGGCCAGGGACCACAGCTCATGCGTGGCCGCCACCTCTGAAACATCGAGGTGTTCCGAAAAGGTCAGGGCTCGATGTGTCTCCAGATCGGTGACGATCCCGCCGAGATCCGTTGCCTGCCCAGTCTTGTGGGACGACGGGAACTGCGCCAATTGCACACCGAACCGCATGTCGGGATCCTCAATCTTTGCCAAGAGTCCGTCGAGGTATTCCACGACGCCGGCGGGGTCTTCCATCGCCTCGCCGCGGTAATAGGCAACCGCTCCGGCCAGTGAACCGGTGTGCTCGCTCTCCGGAAACCGCGTGAGGAAGTCTTCGCAAAGGGCTGTTTTTTCCTCGGATGTTTCAATTTCCCGAATGGCTTTCCTGAACTCGCTATAGGCGTCTTCTGCCGATTGCTGTGGTTGGGCCCCGCAGCCGATCAAAAGCGCCGCAGCGATGGCGGTGAACAAAACTGTGATCCAACGATGCATTATGCCTCCATTGGGTTTTTTGGCCCCGGTAGGGGAGAATACACGTTCCGGTTGAATGATTGTGCAATTTATGTCTCGGCAAGATCGCAGAGAGCCTGGCACGACGCCCGATGCCGATCTCGTCAAACGCCGCTGTTCCTGGAGCTGTCCATGCCTTCTGTCTTCGGAAAGAGGCGGGTCGAGACGATGCCTCAGAAAGGTGGCCGACACCTGTCGTGCAATAATGCCACATGCCTGATGACGCTCCCCCTCACCGCCGTCGCCCGCGATATCCGGGCACCCACCCGTCGCGGTTTCAGGACAAATACAAGGAGCTGGATCCTCTCCGCTTCGCGGATGAGAAGTTGAAGGTGGCGGCCCGGGGGCAGACGCCGGCGGGTTCCCATAGATCGATCATGGTGGATGAAATCCTGGATCGGTTGTTGCCCAAGGCCGGAGAATCGGCGCTGGACGCGACGCTGGGTTACGGAGGCCACGCCCGAGAAATCATGGCTCGATTGCGGCCCGGGGGACACCTCATGGGGTTGGATATGGATCCTATCGAACTGCCCCGTACGGAGGCTCGGCTGCGCAAAGAGGGATTCGACTCCGACATTTTCTCGGTACGCAGAATCAACTTCGCCGGGCTCCCGGCTCTGATTCCCGAGGTCGGCGCCTTCGATTGTATTCTCGCGGATCTGGGCCCCAGCTCCATGCAGATCGACGATCCGGTCCGGGGCTTCACCTACAAGGCCGATGGGCCCCTTGACCTGCGGTTCAATCCCCGGCGGGGAATGCCTGCTTCCGCACTGCTGGCAGGTCTGTCCGAACTTGACCTGACCGAGCTTTTGAAGGCCAATGCCGATGAGCCCTTCGCTCGGGAAATAGCTCACGCGCTGTGCACCGCAGGCGAGCCTGTCTGCAGCACACTGCAGCTCGCCGACCTCATCCGGGGCGCGTTGCTGGCGGCCGGCTTCGACCGCACTGCACCGCAGACCCGCACGTCGCTGCAACGCTGCTTCCAGGCCCTTCGCATCGCCGTAAACGACGAGGGCGGTGTGCTGGACCAGTTCCTCGCACATCTGCTCGGCGCCTTGAAGCCCGGCGGCCGCGTGGCCATCCTCAGCTTCCATAGCGGCGAGGATCGCCGGGTGAAGAAGGCCTTTCTGGAGGGGTTCCGGGAGGGGATCTACGCGGACATCGCACCATCACCCGAGCGTCCATCCCACGAGGAGCGGCGAGAGAACCCCCGCTGTTCGTCGGCAAAACTTCGGTGGGCAGTCCGGCGCAATTGATTTCAAACGGCGCCCTCAGTCGACCGCCCTCGTTACGAGAATCGGTGAGAAGGCCGGGTTAGAACGGACCCAAGGAGCCTGTAGGGCATAGGCCGCCAAAGCGACTGCAGAGTTGATCCTCGGCCTCTGCCCTACAGGCTCCTATGATGCGCTGCGCGCATTGTTGTGGCGAAAAATTACTGGAAACCGTTTTGTTCTGGTAGTTTGTAGTGGAATCTATTCTTCACGCAAGATCGCAACCGCTACCTACGACATCATTCCGTTCAAAACCAAGAGACCAGGAACAAGCTGAAGCTGAACGCGGCGAGACCGGTCAATAGGAATCCGAGCAGGCTGCAGACTGGGAGCCTCTTCTTCGATTGAGCCCGGATCGTCAGCACAACGGTTGCGAGCCCGGCAATACCGGCCAGAAGGCCTGCGACAGCGCCGTACCATGCCCACGGCACCAGCCCGAACAGAAGCAGGGCCTCGAACGCCTTGTAGGTCACCCCGATTGCAGACCCAATGACCACGGCGGATACGACGACCAAGAAGCCGGCAGACCAGGCGAGCACCCTGGCGCCGAACGCCGGCTGAGCACGGCGTCGGTCGATCCAGCGGCCGATCGGAGCGAAGGTGAGAACCAGGAATGCTATGACCGGGATCAGGAGACTGGCGCCACCCCAGATTCCCGGAATGATCAGGCTCTTCTTGTTCTCCATTACACTGGCCGCCAAACGCGGTCCCGCAGTAGTCGTGAACAGGGGCACGTAGAAATCCGGAACTTCCATCTCATCGACGCAGCTCAGATCCGGCTCGGTGGCCGGGTCATCGAAGAAGGCGTTGAGCATGTCGCCCGCACACTCCACCGAACGGGAAGGCCCGTGGCCGGCGTAGGGAAACTCGACGTAGGTGCCGTTCGAGAAGCCGGGGAGAATTGCCTTGGCCAGCGGTGGCGGCGTGATCGGATCCATGTCGCCTTCGATCAGCAGCGCCGGGAGATCGGTTTTGACCGGTGTGTATTCTTCAGCGCCCCGCGGGATCATTCCCAGCTTCAAACACTGGTCGGCCCGGCGTTGATAGGACTCTTCGGAGGCAATCGCGGTCCCCAGTATTGGAAAATCATTGATATCTTCTCGGCCGGCGATGGCCTGGACCTCGGTATCGCCGTCGTTACACAATATCGCGTTGCCCATTCCCTGACTGCCGCCGAAGAAGGAGTCGCTGAGTGTCGTGATGGCTTTGAACACATCCTCGTCGCGACGCTCTACGGCGTCGGCCCAAGCGTAGATCAGGGCGGGAAGACCGGGATAGTTGGACTGCTCGTACATGAAGGCAAAGGGCAGAAATGCCACCACGTCTGTGAAGATGTAGGCCTTGCCGGAAGGGAATCTCTCGGTGTCTTTGACTTCCACCGCGATCGGGTTGTTCTGGACCGACAGGGTGGCCTGACGGATGCGTTCGCCGAGATCCGGATAGTGCTTGGCGCAGGCAGGCTGAGCCTGGCACAGTTCGTCGAGTTTTCTCAGGTCCCGGTCATACCACTGTACTGAGCGCCACGCCCAGGAATTGCCGCGGATATCCAGGGGCACGATCGCGTCCAGGACAATCGCCCGGATACCCTCGGGATCCACCTTGATGTAGGCCTGACCAAGGATCGTTCCGTAGGAGATGCCCCAGACATTCCACTGATCAAATCCGAGGGCCAGTCTCAGGGCCTTGACGTCGCGGGCATTCTCGATGGTGTTGTAGCCACTGAGGTCGACCCCATGGGCAGCGGCATTGACCGCGCAGTCCTCCATGGCGGCCAGGCCGGCCTCAAGGTGCTCCTCGAAGGTCTCAGCGTTGCTCACTTCCGGCTTTCGCGTTGAGTAGAAATCACAAAAGTCGTCGGAGTGGCCAATGCCCCTTTGCTCGAGGATGTACATGTCGCGGTGCTTCCGGATGCCGTGGTCTTTGAATCTCTTGACGTAATAGGTTGCATGGGCGCCCGGGCCGCCGGTGAGGTAGACGATCGGATCGTCCCGTTTTCCGGGCGCCAGCCCCGTCTCGTCCTCATCGACATCCCCGTCGAACTCTTCATCATCCCAGGTTGAGTTGAGCTTCACGAAGTGCAATTCGATGAACCGAGAGTCGGGTTTCTCGCGGTTTTCCGGAACCTGTAGCAGGCCACACTCGATCTCGCCCGGCTCATAGTCAATCTTCCCTTTGAAAGGGCACACCACCGTGTCGATCCGGAAAGTGTCCCGGGCAAAGAGGTTGTTTGAGGATTCGTCCAGGTTCAGAGCCGTTTCGCCCACAGCATTCTGTGCGAGAGCGGTGGCGGGAACGATCAGGATGACGAGCGCAACGGCGAACAGTGTCTTGTTCATTGCCGGTCCCTTCAGGTTTGAGGAAAAAGAAAAATCAGCCAGCCCGCCCGAAATTACCACAATCTTCCGGCAGTGGAAGCCACGACTGCAAAAGCGACTGGAAATGCCTTACACTCCGACCCTGGGAGGACGAGATCATGAAACGGCATTTACGGTCTGCGGTGGCGCTCGGTTTTTTTGTTGTGGCAGGAACTTCGGTCATGGCCGGGGGGCTCCAGGATCTGCCTGCGTGGCAACCGGATGCCAATGCCAAACGATCAGCGATTCCGGATGTCTATAAATGGCAGCTCGATGTGCTGGTGGCAGACGATGAAGCCTGGGAGATCGAGGCGGGAGATGCGGCTGGCCGGTTGGAAGCTCTGGGCGCTCTGCGGGCGGGACTGGATTCGCCGGAGGGCCTCGCGAAGTACCTCGAGGCCTATTTTGCCGCTGATGAGTTGATCAACCGGTTGACCTTGTACGCCAATCTGCGGCGCGACACGGACACCGTCAACCAGGCGGTGATTGCCAGGCATCAGCGCGCCCTGACGATGACCAACGATCTGATGGGCGAGGGCCCGGCCCTCAGACAGGCCATTCTCTCTTTAGATGCGGAGGCTCTCGAGAAGGCATATGCGGCCGAGCCGGCCTTGGCGACCTTTCGGCCGTTCATCGACCAGTTGCGCCGCCGTGCAGACCATGTCTTGGGACCTGAGGGCGAGAAAGTATTGGCCTTGGCCGGCGATAATCTGTGGGCCCAGATCGATCTCAACGAGTTGCCGTCACCATCGGAGAACGCGTTCTCCTCGCTGGTTTCCGAGATGGACCTGCCCGAGGTCATGGACGAAAAGGGCGAGACAGTTCAGCTGAGTTTCAGCAATTATGGTCTCCTGCGGGGCTCTTCAAACCGCGAGGTCCGACGCCAGGCAGTTGCCGGGATGTTTGAGACGCTGAAGGGATATGAGAACACATTTGCCGCGACCCTCGGGGGGCAGGCGGCCTTTGACGTTTTTCTCGGCCGGGCGCGCGGTTACGACTCGGCCCTCGAGGCCTACCTCGACAAGGACGATATTGATCCTGCCGTCTACCGCAATTTGATCGAGACGGTGCGAGCCAATGTGCCCTTGCTCCACCGTTACATCACGATGCGGAAACAAGTTATGCAGGTGGAACAGGTTCACCTCTACGATCTCTACGTGCCTCTGGCCGAGAGCACTGCTGCCGAGATTACCTATTCAGAGGGCGCCGCGCATATTCTTGAAGCGCTTCGGCCGCTGGGCAAGACCTACATCGACCGGTTGGCCCAGGGCCTCGATCCGGCGTCGGGGTGGATCGACGTCTATCCGTCGAAGAACAAGGACAGCGGTGCCTTTTCGGCTTCCGGCTACGGTGTGCGACCCTTCGTCAAGATGAATTTCCAGAACCGGTACGACGACGTATCGACATTGGCCCACGAGTTTGGACACGCCCTCCACAGCGATTTTTCCATGAAGGCCCAGGGCTACCAAACCTGGCGTTACCCACCTTTCCTTGCGGAGATCGCATCCACCTGCAACGAGATGCTGTTGTCGCACTACATGGTGGAGCAGGCGGCATCTGACGCGGAACGCGCATGGCTGCTCAGCGAACTGGTTGAGACCATTCGAACGACGATCTTCCGCCAGGCGATGTTTGCGGATTTCGAGTTGCAGGTTCACGAGTTGGTGGAGGAAGGGAAACCTGTGACGGCAGAGGCGCTCAATGGGATCTACCGTGAACTGGTCGAGACCTACTACGGACCTGACTACACGATCGATGAGAACGATGCGATCGAGTGGGCCTACATTCCGCACTTTTATTTCAAATACTACGTCTTCACCTACGCGACGGGGTTGACTTCCGGTATCGCGATCGCCGAGCGTATTCGCAGTGGTGTTCCCGGAGCGCAGGAGGCCTATCTGGGTATGTTGCGGGGCGGCTGCTCCCGGCCGCCGCTGGACATGTTGCGCGACGCCGGAGTCGACTTGTCAAAACCGGACCCGATCGAGGCCGCGATGGCGGTCTTTGAGCGAACGCTCGGACAGCTGGAGGTCTTGCTCAAAGACGACGCATGAGGGGGGGGGAATGTTGGTCTTCTGGTAGACTTTCCGTGAGGCGTATCTCAAACAGGAGATCGGTTTTTCATTAAATAGTCTCGGAAGGGCCTTATGTTGAACTCGAGGACCACTTGTTGTTTCGTTGTGATCTGCATGCTCGTCTTTGCGGGTGCCGTGATGGCTCAAGAAACCGACTTGAGCGTTGTTGTTTTTGACTCTGTGGACCCGGCCGAGCCGGACTCGACCGTCAGTTTTGAGATCGAGATGGCAAACGCCGGTCCTGATGACCCATTCAACGACGTAAACAATTTCGTTGTGCTTGAAGTCTATCTGCCGATGGGCGTACCGGTCCCCTTCGTCGAGTACCTCGAAGCGGATGAAGACGGTCGCCAGGCGATCAAAGATGCCTTCATGGACAATAACGTCACCTATGACGAGTGTATATGAAGAACTGAATGCGCATACCTGGAACCGCTTCCGTTGGCCTCTGGAAAATGTAAAATCAGCAT
>JAOZPW010000183.1 GCA_029932545.1 Thermoanaerobaculales bacterium
GATCGACCGCGGGCAGGCGGTCAGACCTTGACGACTCGGATGTTCGATCGTGATTTCTCAGTACCGGTGGGACCAGCCGCCCTGGCTCGTGCTGCCCAGGTGCCTTTGCTGCCGGTCTTCATATTCCGGGATGGTCGGGCCAGGTCCCGTGTCTCCATCAGGCGACCAATTGAGGTCGAACGCACGACAAACCGTGACCGTGACCTTCAGACCGCCATGCAGACCGTGACCACCGAAATTGAAAGCGCAATCCGCTTCCGTCCCCACCAATGGTTCTGCTTCAACCGGGTGTGGAAACAAAAGTAAAATATTCGTGGTGTGCCTTTTGTCCTCTGAGGCCCAATCTCGTCTGACCACCTGTTGTCCAGTATGACAATCGGGTATTATGCTTTTCGATTCGGGAGGCCTCGCCCATAAGAAAATGGGTTTTGGGTCTCACCGCACCGGGCGCTACTCATGGGGTCCGTTGTTAGAATCGCCGTCTTTTTGGGGATCCATGGAGGGGAGAACAGATGTCAAGAAACAGAAAATGGTCGTTTGCACGGTATAGCGCGGTGATTGCACTGGTCCTGGGGCTGTCGTCGCCGGGCATTGCCGGCGCCGAGAACATCGACTGCGGCGTCTACGCCAACTACGCCGGCAGGCTCACACCTGCAATCGTCGAAGCATGCACCGAGCAATCGGCCGACCCGCCAATCAACAATAGCGATCTGCGCGGACCCACCGACCTGGGCATGGGGGTGGACATCTACGGTGATCAGTTGATCACCTGGACCCTCAACAACTTTCCCGGCTATTCGGTGGTCGCCCCCAGCACCGTCGCCAGCTTCGCCATGGATTTCGACATTACGGCCACCACGCTGTGGGCGATGGAAAATTCGTCGCTATCCCTCGGTACGATCGACCTGGCCACCGGCGCCTTCACCATCTTCAGTCCCTGCGCCGAGCCCGGTGGTGGCGACTGGAGCGGCCTTACGGTGGACCCTGCTACCGGCACATTCTTCGCCTCGTCCGTCACAGCGCTTTATGTAATCGACGCCACCAGTCCGGCCGGATGCAACCCGACCCTGGTCGGCAACTTCAACACCACCGGTGCTACGGTAATCGACATCGCCATGAACGCTACCGGCCAGATGTACGCCCACGACATCGTCGACGACGCGCTCTACTCGGTCAATCCGGCCACCGGAGCGGCTACCCTGGTCGGCCCCACGGGTCTCGACGGGAACTACGCTCAGGGAATGGACTTCGACCATAGCGATGGATCGCTGTACGCCTTCTTGTTGACCGGCGCCCCGGTCGAGTACTACGGTACCTTCGACCTCGCTACCGGCGCGTTCAACATCATTTACACCAACCCGGCTCTCGCCGAGCATGAGTTCGGGGTCCAGATTCCGGGCGTTCCCGTAGAACTCCAGAGCTTCAGCGTGGAGTAACCACAATCAGGCGACCCCAACGGTCGCATGATCCGATGATCCAACGGGCCGCCTCCTCGCGAGGCGGCCCGTTATTCTGCCATTGGTCACACCCGGGCATCTGCTGCCAGTCCGCGCTACAATATCGCCGGTTCATATTCGATGCACACCGACGACCAAACCGCAACAGGCATTGACACTTCCCCGCAAGACCGGCGTGGCGGTCTCGCCCACCCCGAGGTCGGCGATACCCTGGGCGAACGATTCTTGCTGGGGTCAATCCTGGGTTCAGGTGGCACCGGCACAGTCTACGCAGCCGTCGATGCAACGGTCGGTCAGAAAGTTGCCATCAAGCTCCTTCACCCGGATCTCAGGGACACCCGAACGCGAGAACGATTACGCCGCGAGGTCAGGGCCTCCCGCCCGGGCCACCCCAACATCGTCTCGGTCTTCGACCTGTTTGAGACCGGCGATCATCTCTTCCTCAGCATGGAGTTGGTCGAAGGCAGAAGTCTGAGGTCCTGGTTGGAAAAGGAAGGACCGCTTCCAGTTGACCGGGTGATTGCCATCGGCCGACAGACTGCCTCCGCCCTGGACCACCTCCACGCCAAGGGCCTGGTTCACCGCGATGTCAAGCCCGGCAATATCCTGGTCCCAAATACCGGGGCGGTCAAACTCTGCGATATGGGTCTGGCCCGCCCATTGAAAGAAGGCGTCACCGTCACCGAAACCGAGATGGTCGTCGGCACACCCAACTACATGGCGCCGGAACAGGCGACCGGAACGGAATTGACCGGTGCCAGCGACATCTACGGGCTGGGCCTGACGCTCTACCAGGCCTTGACCGGCGAAATTCCACTCAAGGAACCGACAGCCATCGCTACCCTCTCGAGACGCCAGAAGGAACGCCCTGATCCTGTCCGGCGCAAGCGTCCGGACTGTCCCCGGTGGCTCGACCGTTTGATCCGGCGCATGCTGGAACCGAACCCCCGAGAGCGACTCACGGCAGCCGCCGTCTTCAAGGCCTTCGAAACCAGGCGCCTCGTGCCTCGGCCTCGGCGACGGACCGTGATCGCTGCGGCGGCCGTCCTCATCGTCATCGCGACCGGAATCTCGGGCGCTCGACTTCTGACCCGTCACCCCACCGCTGTCGTCGAGGTCGGCACGATGAGCATCACCGGGCGGGACGGCAAAGGTCATACCACTTGGCACCGGGAATTTGACATCCCGGTCGTTTCGGAGCAAAGGGCCGATGTGGACGGCGACGGTAAAGAGGACGTCATCATCATCCTCAGCCAAAAGGACCCTTCCTATTCACGATCGTCAACAAACGATGGTCCGGAGATCTGGATCTTTCGAAACGACGGCAACGTGATGTCCCGCTTCCTTCCTGAACAGAATATCGAGTGGGACTTCGACTATGACGTCGAAATTGTCGCCTCGCTCCACCTCCTGGATCTCAACCACGACGGCAGATCCGAGGTCGTCGTCGTCGGCGAACACCTCAACTTCTTTCCGGCGGTCGTCTTCGTCTACAGACCCAGCATCAACCAATGGGATCAGGTGATGACCCATCCTGGGAATATCCTCAGTATCAGAGCCACGCCACCACAATCCGAGCCCGGTCTCCGCTTCATAGGGGTCAATAATCGGCTCGGGGTACAGGGTTTTCTTGGGGAGATTTTCATTGCGGATGACGACGAAAGTAATCTCCTCAATGTCAGGGCACAGAGAGAAAAGCAGGGACTTCAAAGCCCACCGTTCTCGGCGATGAACCCTTCACCGCCCTATCGGTGGAACGCCTATGTCCCGTTACCGTTGAACTGCGGCCCGTTTCTCTCGGAGGGCGCCGAGGTTTCATCCCTCCCCAACGGCAACCTCAAGATCATGTCCTCTCAGGGCCAGGTCGTAATCTACGACCGGTATTGGAATCCGGCGCCCGGCCCCAACGCCGGCAAGGATTTCAAGGCTCTCCGCTCGGCATTCATGGACCAACTCTATTTTTTCTCTCCCGGAATTCAGAAGCTCGACGCCCAATCAATTGAAGACCTGAGAACCGCCATATTGGCTCGCTTCGAGCCTCTGCTGGCCGAGCCCGCCTACCGTTTGATTCTGGACCTCAGGAGCGCACCTGCCCTGGCGCGAGTCGGGCGCCTGGACAAGGCGCAAGAAATCCTCAGAGAAACCGTTCAGGAAACCAATCACCCGGATGCCACCTACCGCCTTGCCCACTTCGAAGGCCTGTCAGGCAATTTCCGGGTAGCAACTGATCGTATAACACGGATGATGACAATACCCGGTTACAGAGCATTCGGCACTCGTGCCCTGTTTGACGGACCCCATCTCGCCCTCCGTATCGGTATCGAAGACCACGACCCAGAGACCATCGACATGGCCATAACCTGGCTCTCTTCACAGGGAAGGTCCGCAGATATCGGCAGGGTGGCAGAAGCACTTCGAGCCCGGGCCAACCTCTGGGGGAACGACCTCCAGCCTGAGGACCTCACGGTAACCTCCTGGGGCTATGCGCCCTCGGGTGAAGCCATCGCATGTCTGGCCCGGTGGCGCCAGGGTGTCAACCGGCCCGATGACGTGGCCGCGATGGATGCTTTCATCACACGCAACCCCGACGCAGCCTTTGAAGGTCGCCTGGCTCGAAGCGCCGCTCTGCTCGGCGCCGGACAAAATGCCGATGCATTTGACGATCTCAGTTTTCTGGTTCAACAACTGGTGTTTCCATCCAAGGACGACTTCTCCAACCACCAACTCCTGGACCTTGCCCAGGCGATGCGAGTCGTTGCCCTCGAAGCCGACGGCCAAGGCGACCGGGCCCGAACCGAAGCCGGAGAGCTTCTCCCCACCCTGACCCCTGAGCTCCTCCCGGCGACCTTGCTGAAAGAGATCCTTTCGAAAGGCGGTGGATGAATGCCCGAAGCAGTAATGGCGATCGACCAGGGAACTACCGGATGCACGGCGATAGTGCTAGGGCACGACGGCGATGTCCTCGGACGCGCCTACGCGGAGATCAACCAGTTTTATCCCGAGCCGGGGTGGGTCGAGCACGACCCGGAAGAGATCTGGTTCGTCAGTCTTGAGGTCATGGGCCGCGCAATCGAGGCAGCCGGCCTTGGCAACGGCGAGCTGAAAGCTATCGGCATCACCAATCAACGAGAGACTACGGTCATTTGGGATCGTGATACCGGAGAGCCTCTTCACCCGGCGGTCGTCTGGCAGAGCCGCCAGACCGCCGACATTTGCGAGCAGATCAAGGCAGATGGTCTCGAGCCGATGATCCGCGAACGAACGGGTCTCGTGATGGATCCTTACTTCTCGGGCTCCAAGGCGTGTTGGATCCTCGATCGTTATCCGGACGCCCGCCGGCGGGCCGCGGCCGGCGAATTGCTCTTCGGCACAATCGACAGCTGGCTGCTCTACCGGCTGACCGGGGGCGAGGTCCACGCCACCGACCCCACCAACGCCTCGCGAACCCTACTCTTCGATATCCGATCCCAACAGTGGGATCCCAAACTGTTAGAGATCTTCGGTGTGCCCCAAGCCATGCTGCCGGAAGTGCGATCAAGCGCCGGAATCTTCGGCCATACGATTGCCCAGGGCGATCTGCCGGCCGGAGTCCCCGTGGCAGGCATCGCCGGCGATCAGCAGGCCGCCCTCTACGGTCAGGGATGCTGGTATCCAGGAATGTCGAAGAACACCTACGGCACCGGGTGCTTCGTCATGGTCCACACAGGCAATACACCCCAAGCAAGCGATTGCGGAATGCTGACGACGATCTGCTGCGACGCGCACGGCCACCCCGCCTACGCCCTGGAGGGCTCGATTTTCACCGCCGGAGCCGCCATCCAGTGGCTACGTGACGAGTTGGGTCTGATCGGCAGCGCGGTCGAAACCGAAGAGGTCGCCGGCCGAATTCAGGACACTCGGGGAGTCTACGTCATTCCCGCTTTCACAGGCCTTGGCGCCCCCTACTGGGATATGCACGCCCGTGGCGCCATCGTCGGGCTGACTCGAGGCGCCGGTCGCGACCAGATTATCCGCGCCACACTCGACAGCATCGCCTACCAGACACGGGACGTGATCGAGGCCATGAACTGCGACGGCTTCGCTCCAGTGACCGAACTCCGCGCAGATGGCGGCGCCTCCGCCAACAACCACCTGATGCAGTTCCAGGCCGACATCCTTGGCATTCCCGTCGTTCGACCAAAGCTGCTGGAGACCACTGCGGCCGGCGCCGCTTTCCTCGCCGGTCTCGGATCGGGCTTCTGGCAAGGTCCTGAAGAACTCAAAAACGTCTGCCGAAGAGACCGTACATTCACACCCGAGATGGATGCGGCTCAACGGGAGAGGCTTTACGCCGGTTGGAAAACGGCGGTAGCACAAGTATCACACCAACCAGGGAGATCATCGTGAAATATGACGAGGGTTGGATCGAGAGTAACGACGGCAACCGCCTCTTCTGGAGGCGGAGTTCGCCCGATGTGGAAACGACAGCGGTCTTGCTCTTCGTTCACGGGCTTGCCGAGCATTCCGGGCGCTACAAGCATGTGATGGAACATTTCGCAGGGCGAGGATACGACTGTTGGGCCTTCGATTATCGAGGACACGGAAAAAGTCCGGGGCTGCGTGTGCATATCAATCGTTTCGACGAATTCTTGACAGACCTGGAGGCAGTTCACCACCTGGTGAGGGAAAATGACCCCGGCCGGCCCCTCTTTCTGATCGGCCACTCCCAGGGCGGACTGATCACACTGCGCTACACCCTCGCCCATCCGGAAGACCTGACAGGAACCGTCGTCTCATCACCCTTTCTCGGGGTCCACCCCGATTCAAGGCCGAATGCGTTCCTGCGCCTGTTGGCGAAACTGCTGTCGGTGGTCGCCCCACGGGTGATGCTCTCCAAGCCTCCCGATACCAGTCTGCTCAGCCGCGATCCGACGGTCGGTGAGGCCTACCTCGCCGATCCCCTGACCAGCTATACCGTCTCGGCACGGTGGTTCACCGAGGTCATGGCCGCGCATCTCGATACATACAAACGAGCAGGCGAACTCAAGACCAGCACCCTGGTGATGCAATCAGGTGACGACCGACTGGCCGACCCTGCTGCGACCCGCGCCTGGGTCGATGCCGCACCTCCCGAACTGGTGGACTCTTTTGAGTGGGAGGGCTTCTACCACGAGATGTTCAACGAAACGGAGAAGGAACGGGTTTTCGACCGGATGGAGCAGTGGCTCCGCGCCAATGACCCGCAGTCATCCGCTACAATGTCATTATGAAAAACGCAATCCTCCTGTGCCTTGGTCTGACACTTTTGGCTGGTTGCACAGATCCCACAGAAACCTGGTCACGGTACGATTTTCCTGAGGGAAAATATTCCATCGTTGCACCGGGAACGATGAGGGAATCAACCCTCACCTACCCCACGATTCACGGCGAGATCATCTTCAGCCTGAACACCATCGAATTTGCAGGAATATTGTTCAGCGTGGGCCACGCTCGGCTCCCAAATGACGTCATCAAAGGATTCAGCAAAGACGATCTCCTCGCGATGCAAATGATTTTCCTCGCCCAGGAGGGCTACACCGAAATCGGGAGCAACGATACCCTCTGGCAAGGCCACCAGGCTCTCTTCAGTGACTGGGATGGACCCAATGGACGAGACCGGATCATTCTCCGCAGCATCCTGGCGAACGGCACCTTGTACCGGCTCCTCGTCGCCGTTCAGAAGGACTCACTCGAAACCGAACGCTCCTACTTCGAAGCATTCCTGGACTCATTTGAGACCCGTTCGGGTTAGGAGGGGGTTCAGCCGAACTCCGCTCTTCTCGAAAGCCGAGTTAGACTCTGATGACCATGGTTCTTGGAACTCAAGAGAGAGTTCAGAGCTGAGGCAGTGCAGACCCGAGAAATAGGAGAATCCTGTGAAGTCATTTTTTGGTCAGTTATTCGGTCTCGAAGACGATCCGCAGTTGGATCCCGTCAGTGACACGGAAACGGTGCGCCGGATCATCTCAGAGGTCGATCGCCTCGAGCCCTCCCAGGGACGCTATATTGCGGCGTTTGCCTTTGTACTTTCGCGTGTTGCAAACGCAGACCTGGTGATCAGCGAAGACGAAGTACGGCGAATGGAAGAGGTCGTTCGCGAGGTCGGCGGCCTCGAAGAGGCTCAGGCAGTTCTCGTCGTACAGATCGCGAAGTCACAGCAATCACTGTTGGGAGGAACCGAGAACTACCTGGTCACCCGGGAGTTCGACAAGATCGCTACCCGGGAGCAAAAAGAGCGATTGCTGCACTGCCTGTTCGAAGTCTCTGCAGCTGACGACGAGATCTCGATGGTTGAGGAGAACGAGGTTCGAAAAATCGCCGAGGAAATGCAATTTGACCACCAGGAGTTTTCGGCGATCCGTTCGAAATACAACGAGAAGCGCAGCCTGTTAAGAAATTTTCCTTAAGATCGACGTGAAGATGTAGAGTGGCACCCTGGGTTTTCCGGCTAAGTGGTTGAACAACACTATCGCCGAGAAAGGAGACAATAATGGGCAAAGGTCAAGAGAAAAAAGAAAAAAGCAACAA
>JAOZPW010000015.1:0-10109 GCA_029932545.1 Thermoanaerobaculales bacterium
ATTGCAATCGGTGAAGGATGTCGAATCGAACCGGGAGCAGTGATCGTCGGACCGGCCGTCATCGGAGACCGGGTGCAGATCCGTACGGGCGCCTACGTTCGGGAGAACGTGATCCTGGGCGAGGGCAGCCTTGTCGGGGCGCACTCCGAGGTCAAGGGCTCGGTTCTTTTCCCCGGGGCCAAGGCGCCGCATCAGGCCTACGTTGGGGATTCTCTCCTGGGGCGCGACGTCAACCTTGGGGCAGGCACCATTCTCTCCAACGTCAAAAACATAGGCCGTGAAGTCAGTTTCAGGGCCGGTGGTCAGACAATCCACACGGGCCTGAGGAAATTCGGCGCCGTTCTGGGTGATGGCTGCAAGACGGGTTGCAACACAGTGCTCAATCCCGGCGTATTGATGGGACCGGGCTCGGTCACCTATCCCAACGCAACCTTGCGCTCGGGTTTTTACCCGTCCGGTACCCTGATCAAGGTCCGCCAACAGCAACAGACGGTTGAGATGGACCGGTTGCGAAAGCTGTAAACCGAGATGCGGTTGCTCCTGAGAAAGATCAGAGTCGCTCTTACTCCCAGGAGATGTCTCCTGAAGACCCGTTTGGCCAATGGGGCCTTTGTCTTCGGCCAGAATCGTGCGGGATTCGGGGGTCGAGGGATCTTTGTCTTTCGAGATTCAATCGAACCTGAGTTCCAGCATCTTGAAGAATTCTTGGAACCCTCCGGTGTTTTTGTGGATATCGGTGCCAATACCGGCATCTACACCATCAAGGCCGCTCAGCACTATTCCAAGAAAAATGGTGTCGTGCTGGCGATTGAGCCCTTTCTTGATGTGCTGAACGTCTTGAACCACAGTATTCAGGTCAATGGTTTTACCAACGTCAGATTACGAAATTTCTGTGTCGGGGACCGCATTGAACCTGGCACGCTCTGGAGGAATTTCAAGAAGCCCAACCTATTCAGCCTGGTCCAACGAGACGAGCAGGCAGCGTGTCTACCGACCCTTGTGGTTGCATTGGACGATTTGATGATCTGGGAAGGCCTGGATCGCCTTGACTACCTCAAGATCGACGTTGAAGGTGCAGAGCAGCAGGTCTTGTTGGGTGCGAAAAAGACCATTGAGAAATACCGCCCCATCATCCAGATGGAGGTCAGTATTCACGATGTATCCGCCGACCTTTTGCGGTATTCAGTCTTTCAGGCGCCTGAGAGCCCCAACAAGGTGTACATCCCCGATGAGCATCCGAAGATTGATCTTCCCCAGCGACTGGGCTGGGTTGAAGTTTCAGGATTCGAGTAGCAGGCCGATCAGGTACGAATTCAGGTTCTTCAGGGTGTCGCGAAGGACCAGGCAGTGGTATCGCCGGACTCGAAACCATCGGTAAATAACGGAGTGTTGCCAAGCAGGGTCTGCCAGGCACCACGGCCGTAGGTGCCGGCAGTCAGGATGTGGGGGTCATCGTCGATTTCCAGGTCGGTGACCACCGAGCCCAGGGGGAAACCGTTCATGGCGACGGTAAAGGTGTTGCCGCCGTCACTGCTTGCGAAGACTCCTACGTCGGTTGCCACGAAGACCTGTTGGGGGTCGAGAGGATCGACGGCCACCGAGTTGGCGGGGACGTTCGGCAACCCGTCGCCTACTTCGGCCCACAGTGTGCCTCCGACGGTCGATCGGTAGAGCCGGCTGGCACCGAAGGCGCCGCGGGTGGCGTAGACTCGGTTGGCATTGGTGGGATCGGTGATGATGTCGGTGATCTGGTCACCTGGCAAGCTGCCGCCTACTTCGGTCCAAACAACCGAAGCTGCAAGAGCGTCATTGGTTCGGTGGATCCGGCCGTCGGAGGTGCCGACGTAAAGCCCGATTGTCGAGTCCCGCCAGACAGGGGTAATCACCGAGATCGAGCTGTCGCTGAGATCGCCCGAGATTTTGGTCCATGACGATGGGTTCTCGACCGTGGCCCGGTAGACATGATCAGAGCCCATGAACAGCCGGCTTGGGGTGACGCCCCCGTCCACCGATTCGTGAACCGCCAAGGGCGTGACCCACGGCCACGGCTCATTCTGGGTGACCCCGGAGAGGGCCAGCCAGGAAAAGGTGTAGGACGTGCCGCCGGCGGTCGACAGGAAGAGACTTGGGTAACCGTTCCAAGGGTAGGAGGTCTGGATCACGAAGCCGGGGTCGGAGGGGTCGATGATGTTGATGAAGCCGTCGCCGGTGATCACGGTTGTATCCCACAGATTGTTGACCGTGCGTCGCGACGAGGAGTTATCCTGAGCGCCGCCGAAGACGATCTCAGGATCGCCGGGGTGGACCGCGATGTCGTAAAACTGGGTGATATTGAGGTTATTGTTGAGGTTGGTGAACGAGGCGCCGCCGTCGTCGGTGCGCCAGATCCCACCATCCGATCCCACCCAGAATTTCTGTGAGTCGGTGCGTGAGAAGCGCACCACGTGGGTGTCCTGGTGCACGGTCTGGCTGTCGCCCCACCCGTCGGTCATGACGTTGAGTGCCTGGCCGTTATTGGTCGACTCGTAAAAACGGATTGCGCCGACCAGAAGGTGGGCGGCATCAGCCGGGTCCACGTCGAGGCACAGGTTGTACCAGCATTGGCCGTCGCAGGCGTTGCTGTTCTGCGTGGTCCAATTGTCGCCGCCGTCAATTGTTTTGAAAAGTGATGAGCCGCTCGATATGTTCATCAGTGCGTAGATCACTCCGGTTTGACCGGGTGCAACCGCCAACCGGGTGCGACCCACCGAGGTGCCGGAGGGAATGCCGGTCTCCAGTCGGTTCCAGGTGGCGCCGGCGTCGGTGGAACGATAGATGCCGTTGCCGTCTACAGACCAGCGACCCACCGCGCAGTACAAGGTGTTGGGATCACCGGAATCCGCCACCAGGTCGGTGATCGCGGCCGAGAAGCCTGTGATGACCGAGGTCCACGTCCCGCCGCCGTCGGTGGATCTATAGAGGCCCCCGTAGACCCACGAACCGTTGTCGCACCAGGTCTCGCCGCCGACCACGATGATCTGTGGGTTGGTTGAGTTGACAACAACTGCCGTGATGAATGACAGATCCAGGGTGTCATTTCCTGATCCGTTCATGGCGATGAAGCTGGCGCCGCCATCCGTTGAGCGGAAGAGACCCATGCCAAAATACGACGTGCAGCTCTGGCCCTGCTCACCGGTCCCTACCCAGATGGTGTCCGAGTCGCTGGGGTCGATGGTCACCGTGCCGATGGTCTGAGTGCCGACGGTATCGAAGAGTGAGATCCACGAGGCGCCGCCGTTGATGGTTTTCCACAGGCCGCCCGAAGCGGTGCCGAGGTAGATTATATCCTCGTTGGCAGGGTGAACGGCAATCGCCGAAACTCGACCCGCTACCCGGCCCATCACCCAGTCGAGCATGGTCATGGACTCCGGCCCAACTCCGGTCCAGCTCAGGGCGGAAGCTGCGTCCCTGCCCGCCGAGAGCTCCTTCTGAAGGCTGCGCACGGCGCTCCGGCGCAACAAATGCGGCTGTTCCACACGATTGAGCCCATGTGACGCTGCAAAGTGTTGTTGCCGTTTGAGGATCAACTGCTCCTCGCCCTGCTCTTTGTCCCCCGGTCGAGGAGTTTCCTGGGTTGCCGTCACCGATGCTGCAGCCAGGATCAGAGTGAAAACCAGAGTGATGTTTGCAGTTGGTCGAGCCACATTGCCTCCTCGTAGCCGTCCCTGTGACCAGGGGCGCGGGCTGCGGAAGCATACAGGAAAGGATGAAGGATGAGCCCCAGCGGGCGGGACGCCCACGGCCACAACATCGCATCGAACACTCGGCATGCCTATTGTGGGGAACTGGAGGGTATGGAAGTGCCCCGAGGACTGGCAACTTTTGGCCAGGACTTGACCCTTTTGGAACGCTCCTTGCAATAGCCAGGGTCAGAAAGGAGGTCGCCATGACTCGCAACCTCTTCACCATTGTTCTTGTATTGATGACTCCCCTGATGGGCATGGCCTCGGTTGAGGACGATCCGACCTCTCTGAGCTACATCGCCTACCTTGAACGCTACGCCACGGTCTTCCCGGCCGGAGGTGATGAAACCCTCGAAGCCGTGATCAATATGCCGTTGGTGGGTGGAGATCGTCTGGATACCGCTCGTGAGGCACGGATGGAGGCCATTCTGGCCGACGGGACGATGCTGTGGATGGATGAGTACACCACGGTCTCGCTGGACTCGGTTGCCTTCAGTCGGGACACGCGGGGCGATCGTACTGTCCTCTTCCTCGCCGATGGCGCGATGATGCTGGAGTTGCCAGCGACCGTCGAACACCTGAACCGAACCCGCATCGACGGTGCCTCGGAAACGGTCTACCTCCAGGGACCGGGTGTCTTCAGAGTCGAAGTCTTGCGGACCGGCGGTTTGTGGATTGAGGTCTGGGAAGGTCTTGCCGAGGCCGCTACCTCGGTGGGCGGTGTGGTTTTGCGGGCGACCTCCGCGAGTGAGATTGGCGGGGGTCGGGTCTCATCGGTCGAGAGCCGTCTGACCGACCGGGACGATTTTGCCCGCTGGGTTCAGGCCCGGAGGGGAATCGGCTCGGGCCAGAGTGCAGAGTACGTGGATACCCAGTATGCCCGCGAGGCCTCGCAGTTGGACGCCTACGGCAGCTGGGTCTACCTGGACAGTTCAGAAACCTGGGCCTGGCAGCCCACGGTAGATGCTGATTGGCGCCCCTATACCGCCGGCCGGTGGTACTGGACCAGCGTCGGTTGGAGTTGGTTGGCCTACGAACCGTGGGGATGGTTGCCCTACCACTACGGATCCTGGTGGAATTCCCCGGCCTACGGGTGGGTCTGGCACTACGGCCGGACCTGGAGTCCGGCGTGGGTTCACTGGTCCTACGGTGGTGGATATGTCGGTTGGTGTCCTGTTGGTTGGTACTCTTCATGGTGGTGGGGTTGCGGCTGGGGCTACGGGGGGGGCTACTACGGCGGCCATTATCCTGGTCATGGAGGTGGTTATTACCCGCCTCACGGTGGCGGGAGCAGTGGTCCTCGGCGGGGCGATGTCGTCCCGCATGGAGCCGGCGACGGTTCCTCCGGCCGAGTGCGGACCGCACGGGCGGTCGGGGCCTCCGATCTGGTTCTGGACATGGAGGGACGAGCGCGCAGAACCTCCCTGGACAGCCGCGCCTGGTCGGTGGTCTCCGAGCGTGATTTTGCCAGTCCTCGGGTCGGTCGAATCGTCAGGGCAGGTGGCGACCCACTGAGAACCCCGGGCGATCGTGATGGGATGGCCGTCATCAGCTCGAAGCCCTTGGTGACGGCTTCGCCCCGCAGGGCGACACCGGCAACAGAACTGGCCAGGGTGTTCGAGGCCAGGGGACAAGTGCACTCGACCGATCTGACTCGGGTCGTTGCTCGAGCGGATTCTCTCAGCAGGACGGAAGCCCTTGAAGCTGTGACACCTCGGGCGGCGGGCGCGATGACTACCGAACACTCGTCCATGCGAGTGAGTACCTCAGAAAATCAACGAACACCGGCCCAGGTCGCGGCGGCCCCCAGGTCTGAGGAGTTGTCGTACGACGCTTCGGTTCAAGGCGGGCGGCGTTTTTCGAGCGGCAATATCTTCCGGTCGACCCTCATTCCGGGGGGAGCGGGTGTTGGATCGGGGTCGCGCCGAGGCTCGGTAGGCGGCAGTGTAGCTTCGCCTTCGGGCACCAGATCCTCCCCGTCGACGAGGGCGCCTTCGTCCTCGTCGGGCAGGTCTTTGGCGCCCAGTACGGGCAGAACCTCGGCTTCATCGTCAGCGAGGGTGCCCTCGTCTCTGTCGGGCCGGTCCCTGTCGGGTGGTGGGAGCCGGACTCCTGTCGCCGGAAGTTCGACCCGCACTCCGGTGAGCCGGTCCGCTCCCGGTGTGACCTCTCGGTCGCAAGGTACAAGCCGGACGCCGACTGCGGGCCAGTCCCGGGCGGTTCCGTCGACCAGGACACCGGTCGTCATTCCGAGAACCAGTTCGTCGACTGGCTCGAGTTTCAGTCGGTCGCCAGTCGTGCCTCGCACTTCGAGCGGGAGCCGGAGCGCGCCATCACCGAGAGCGTCGACGCCTTCTCGTTCGGTCGGGAGTAGCAGGAGTACTCCCTCCCGGTCGTCCGGCTCAACGAGCAGTGCGCCGAGAGTCAGTTCACCCTCAAGATCCTCATCGTCGTCATCACGCAGCGCCCCGCGGGCCTCATCGCCCTCACGGTCGTCTGGGAGTAGTTCGTCGAGGTCTTCATCGCCGTCGCGGTCCTCAGGCAGCTCTTCTTCGAGTGGCAAGTCGTCGTCTTCGCGGAGGAAGTAGGGAGGGATCGCCGGCGTCTTGCTACGAAAACCGGTGAGAAGTGCGGGCTATCTATTTTTCCGTGATCTACCAGATGGTCTGAACATGGGGGTAGTTCAGAATCTTTTGGTCCGATGTAATGATCGGGCAGCCCATTTTTCTTGCGGTGGCAACAATGATTCTGTCTGCTGGATCTTGGTGAAACGGCCCTGGCAACGAGTACGCTTCTTCCATCACGTCCAGGTCGATGTTCTTGAGTTGCCAATTGTTCAGATCGACATAATATCGAAACCAAAGACGCCAGTGGCGATCCAGGGTGATCCGGCCTCGATCTGCTGCACACGCGACCTCGGCGCAGCTGATGGGTGAAATCCAAACCTCGGTTTCGTCCAGGGTCAACGTGTCTCTAGCCGCCGGGGAGAGCTGTTTCGGCTCGGCTACCGACCAGATGATTGCGCAGGTATCAAGAAGAATCTGCATTGCCGTCATCTTGAAGCATTTCCCAGTCATTCTCCGGCATGAGAGGATCGGTCAGGTCGCCGTTGATCCTGACGCTACCGCGCCCACATCCAAGTACTGTCTCGTTCTTTCTCTGTGTCTGAACGGGGACGACCCGGGCAATCGGGATATTGCGTTTGCGGATTTCGACCTCTTCACCAAGCGCAACCGCTGCGAGATAGCTGCTGAGACTGTTTTTGAATTCGGCAATATTGGCTATCTTCATGCCCATAATATAGGCCAAGAACTTGGCCATGTCAAGCTGGATCGGTTTTCAGTCCCTGACTCTGGGTTATAGTCATGGCATGGAAATCGCCTGGGACCAACTGATCGAAAAGGCTTCGGCTGTCCGTCAGATGGCCCACGCGCCCTATTCGGACTTCTGTGTCGGTGCGGCACTGCTGGATGACCGGGGAATCGTCTACTGCGGTTGCAATGTCGAGAACGTTTCATACGGATTGTCGGTATGTGCGGAACGCCACGCTGTCGCTGCGGCGATTGCTGACGGCTCGAGGCGATTTCAGGCCCTCGTGGTCATTACCGACCTTTCGCCTCCGGGTTCACCCTGCGGCGCATGCCGTCAGGTTCTTGCCGAGTTCGGTGATTTTCCAATCATGCTGGTCAATCCCGGCGGCGAACGGGTCAAAACCTCGGTCGGGCAGTTGCTGCCGATGGCGTTTACCCCTGAAAACCTGGGGTAGGGCCCTCCGTTTTCTCCACAACCGGTCCCGGTGAATCCGAGCCCGTTCCCGTTCCCGTGCCCGAGTTTCCTCTTTCCCCACCCCTACACCCTCCTAGGCAGGCAAGGCATACATCGGGAACGATAACGGGAACGATAACGGGAACGGGCTCGGGCTCGGGTAACCGCAAAATCCACTTTTGGTTTCGGCTCCATCCGAAACCGCGCTATCCTTGTTCTCGTATACAAGCACACCGAAGGAGGATCGATGATGAGTACCCCGACCCCCCCGCCACCGCCGCCGGTAGAACCGCCATCCATGCAGCCCCCCATGCAGCCGCCGATGGCTCCGCCCCCGGGACCCAATCGGGCCGATATGCTGTCAAAGGTCAAGGGGCCGGCCCTTGCAATGATGATCATTGCCGGCATCACTTTTGTATTGGAAATCCTGAGCATTCTGGCCAACCTGTTGGGAATCTCCATCTTTGCTGCCGGCGACATGTCCCAGTTCGAGGGCATGGAAGGCATGGAGTGGTTGGCCCCCCTGATGTCTGGGACCTTCACCATTGTCATGGGTGTTTTCACCCTGATCGGCGCGGCATTGATCTTTTACGGTGCGATGAAGATGAAGGATTTGCGGGGGTATGGTCTGGCGATGACTGCTGCGATTCTCTGTCTGATTCCCTGCTTCTCAATCTGCTGTATCGGGATTCCATTCGGAATCTGGGCGCTGGTGGTCCTGCTTAACCAGGACGTCAAAAACGCCTTTGGCTGATCAAGAACGGCGGGTGGGGGAGGCTGTTGCGGCCTCCTCCCACCGGCTCTTGTTGGGACTGTGTTTGGGGGCCTTGCTGATCGCCGTCATTCTTGGCGGCCTGGAAGCCCTGTGGCCGGCCTTCAAAATGGGCGACCTCCCCGTCGCCTGTGCCTTCAGACGGGTGACTGGTACGCCATGCCCCGGCTGTGGTTTGACCCGGGCGTGGGTTGCTTTGGGCCGGGGCGCCGTCGAGGAGAGTCTCACTTTTCACCGCCTCGGCTGGATTGTGATGTTCTACGTCGCTTTGCAGACAATCCGTCATGCGCTGTGGCTATCGGTCGAGCGGTGGCGAAAGGCGATTGAAAGGGCCGGTCGATGGCTCGATCGTGGTCTGATCCTGCTGGCGGTTGCGCTGTTTGCCAATTGGGGGTTCGTTCTCGCCGGCCAATAGCGGCTTATCCTCGAACTCCTTTGAAAAACGAGCCAGGACCCTGCAGAAGAGAATTACCACAGAGACACAGAGTACCCAGAGAGGAAAACACAGAGGAGAGTCCCGATGGCGTATTCAGCCCCGCCCGGTACGCGGACTTCGTCCGCTATGGTCAGAAGAGAAACGAGTTCCAAGAAACATCTCTTGTCACCCGCCTCTCTTCTGCCCCAGCACGCTTCGCGTGCAAACGGGCTCCGGAGCACACCACCTGAGGCCGAACCTTGCGCGTGTCGGACCGTTTCGCCCAAGCGGGCGAAGCCCGCGTGCTGAAGGCCTGCACTTCGATGGGACGCCCTGCGTCCAGGGCGATGGACAGGCCTTCTGCTCGAGCCCGCGAAGCGGATGGGCGAACGTCGGAAGTACCCTCGGGTTGCGCTCTGTGTTTCTCTGTGTTCTCTGAGTCTCTGTGGTGAATCTGCCGATAGACTTGGTGGATAGTTTGCTACGAAGGCCGAACTCTTTGGTTCCGGCTCTGCCGGTTTGGGTGGCATGAGCGGAGCAAATCCAGCGCAAAGTCGCAATGGAGATACTCCGGTCTACAATAACGAGATGACATCTTTGACTTCGACCCAGCGGCAGGCTCTGGTTTCGACCGGGTGCGAAATCCGGACGGATGACCTCGATCGTGTGCTCTACGCGACCGACGCGTCGATCTACCATGTGGCGCCTTTGGCGGTGGCGTTGCCCCGGAATACTGCTCAGTGTTCTGCGGTCGTCAAGGCGGCGGCGGAGGTGGCTATTGGCGTCACGCCTCGTGGAGCGGGCACCGGTCTGGCCGGCGGAGCGGTTGGCGAGGGCCTCGTCATCGATGTCTCGGCCCACCTTCGGGCGATCGGGACCCTGGACCGTGAGGCCGGGACGATTGAGGTCGGGCCGGGAGTCGTGCTGGATCGGCTCAATCTGTTCCTCGCCCGAGAAGGACTGATGTTCGCCCCGGACGTCGCAACCTCATCTCGGGCGACCCTCGGCGGCATGATCGCCAACGACTCCTCCGGCGCCCATGCTCCCGTTTACGGGACGACTGCCGACCACGTTGAAGCTCTCGAAATCGTGTTGGCGGACGGGTCGATCGGCTGGGTCGGCCGAGGCCGAGAGGGGTTTGAGCCCCTGAGAAACCTTGCGGCCGAAGCCGTCCTCCGACAACAGGATCTGATCGAGCTGCGGTTGCCCGCCGATCTGGTCAAGCGGCGACCGGGATACGATTTCCTGAGGTTCACCAAAGATCCTTCGAATCTGGCGGCGCTGATGGCCGGCAGCGAGGGGACGCTGGGTGTCATCACCTCGGCTCTTCTTCGGGTTGTGCCTCGGCCGACTCGAACGGGACTGGGAGTGGTCTGTTTTTCGTCGATGGCCGAAGCGATGGCGGCCACGGTGGAGTTGGCGTCCCTGGGCCCCG
>JAOZPW010000015.1:10209-25435 GCA_029932545.1 Thermoanaerobaculales bacterium
TCGTCGATGGCCGAAGCGATGGCGGCCACGGTGGAGTTGGCGTCCCTGGGCCCCGCTGCCATCGAGCACCTGGATTCGCCGGTCTTCGACGAGAGCCGGGGCAGGTTGGAGTTCGCTGCGGCGCGCACTCTGCTCGAATTGGACGACAAGCCGTGCGAGAGCCTGTTACTGGTCGAGTTCTTCGAGGATGTCGATGACTGTTTGGCCGAACTGTCGAAGATGCGCATCGGGGATCGCATCATTATTTGTCAAGACGAGGTCGAACAGGAGTTGGTGTGGGATCTGCGCCGCTCGGGCCTGTCCCTGGTGACCTCCTGTGTCGGTGCCGCCAAGCCGGCGCCGGTCATCGAGGATGCCTGCGTCAAGCCGGAGGACCTTCCGGTCTTCGTCGAGGGCATGCAGGCGATCATCGGGGATGACCGTGGTTCTAGTTCCTTCTATGGCCATGCGGCCTCTGGACTGCTCCACATTCGGCCGATTCTTGATCTGCACAAACGGGAGGATATCGGTCGCCTTCGGGAGGTTGCCGAGGCGATGTCCGCCCTGGTTCGTCGTTTTGGGGGATCGATCGCCGGTGAGCATGGGGTTGGCATCGCAAGGACCGAGTTCCTTCCTGACCACCTGGGGCGCGAGTTGATTGAGCTGAGCACCGAAATCAAGGGTTTTTTTGATCCCTTGTCCGTGATGAATCCCGGCAAGATCGTCGACACCGGCCGTTGGCGGGTTGATCAGGATTTGCGTCAGGGCGAAGGCTCTGCAATTAACCTCCCCTTCAATTCGATTTCGGCTTTCGTCGAGAAAGACCGCTCCTTCGTGGGCAATCTCGAACAGTGCAATGGCTGCGGGGGCTGCCTGAAGGATGCACCGACGATGTGTCCGACCTATCTGGCGACCGGTGAGGAAGTGCTTTCGACCAGGGGCAGGGCGAATATTCTACGGGCGGCCCTCGAGGGTCGGTTTGATGGAGGAATTGCCGCTCCGGAGCTGGCCGAGGCCCTGGACTCCTGTCTCTCCTGCAAGGCCTGTAAGCGCGAGTGCCCCTCGGGGGTCGACCTGGCACTTCTCAAGGCCGAGAGCCTCCAGGCCCGGCATCGATTGCAGGGGCCCTCACTTGCGGATCGGGTGATTGCCCGGAGTGATTTTCTGGGAAAACTTGGTTCGGCGACGGCTCCGCTGTCGAACGCTTTTGTTGGTTTGATCCCCGTCAGGCGATTGATGCAGCGGTTTCTGGGACTGGATGCCGACAGGTCCTTGCCTCCGTATGCCCCTCAGCGATTCGACCGCTGGTTCAAGAGGCGAACGGATCGCAGTGCGGGCCATCGAGGCCGGGTGATCCTGTGGGATGACACCTGGGTGCGCTACCACGAACCGGAGGTCGGTCAGGCGGCCGTCGAGGTGCTGGAGGCGGCGGGCTTCGAGGTAATTCTCGCCGAGGGCCGGCGCTGTTGTGGTCGCCCTGCGATCAGTCGTGGATTGTTGGAAGAGGCCCGTGAACTCGGACTCCACAACGTTGCCCTCCTGAGATCAATGGAAACAGCGCCAATCATTTTTCTCGAGCCTTCATGTTGGTCGACCTTCGTCGACGAGTACCGGCAGTTCGAGATTGAGGGCGCCGGCGAGATTGCCCAGCGATGCGTACTCTTCGAGGACTTCGTATTGGCCTTGTTGCACACCGATCCGGAGGCCCTGCCGCTGACGTCTCTGGATGTTCAGGCCGCAATCCACGGCCACTGCCACGCCAAGGCCCTGGCGGATGAGGGGACGCTGCCCCGCCTCTTTGCTCATGTGCCCAGTCTCGAGGCCAAACCACTCGAGACCGGATGCTGCGGCATGGCCGGAGCCTTCGGCCTGATGGCGGCCAACCAGGATCTCTCGCGGGCTGTGGCAGAGCCCCTGGTCCAACAGATTGACGCCCTGTCCGACGATGCTCTGGTCGTCGCCGCCGGCACCAGCTGTCGCCACCAGGTGAGAGATCTCACCGGGCGGGACTGCCTGCATCCCGCGGAGGTGTTGGCAAGGGCGATGACTGGGAGCTGATGCCGGCACCTGCCCGAAATGCGGATACCGGACGACCCACGTTGCGGGTGGACCCTGTATCGAACAACGTTGTCCCTCTTGTGGGAGCGTGCTGCTTCGCGAGGGTTTTATGGCCGAGGGCACTCGATGTTCCTGAGAACTCGGAATACAGGGACACAGAGCCCACCTCTCTGGCCTCAGTTCAGGGAGACCGTGTAGTTGTTTGCCGGTGATCCACAAGGAATACCATCGTAAACAGTCAGTGCCACGAAGACAGAATAGGTGCCGGGCTGAAGAACTGTCGTCACCATTGAAGAAACGCCGGGGGTTGAAGTTGCCGAGGCGATAAAAGACGGTGAGGAGCATCCGCCGTCATCCACAAAACCGAAAATCAATTCGGAGAGCCCATTGACGGTAATTGTATAACTACCTTCGACGGGGACGTCGAAATGATACCAGTCGGTATCCCAATGAGTAGGGGACAGTGTTCTTTTAGATGTCACCATTCCCGGCCTTCGGGAGCGCCTCCGGTCCTCCCGCTTGGTACATTTCCCTCAAAGGCAGCAGGGTTGGGATCGTGGAGATCCGTATCAAATGGAGTGCGTTACCCGAGAGTCGTTCCTGCGATATCCGCATTAAGGGTCTCACGAATGTGCCGAACGCTCGCTCCCCTGAGTGTTTCTCTGGTCTTTTCGAAGGCGAGGCCGCCAAGCTTTGCCAATCGTCCGGCCTTTGCCACGGCGTCGTCGATGATGGTTGAGGCTGCCGTTAGGCGATCGAGGAATCCGACCTGAACGGCCGTCTTCGGGTCGAAGACCTCTGCCTGGGCCGTTGCCCGCTCAAGGAAGGGGGTGGCCAGTCGGGTTCGGGCCAGTTCGACACCGAAGATCGGCAACGGCATGCCGATCGATACTTCGGGCAAGCCGATCTTGAATTCTCCCTCAACGCCGATACGCCAGTCGGCGGACAAGAGCAGTAGAGCCCCTGCGGCCATCGCATGGCCGGTACAGGCGACGACGACGGGTTTGGGGAAGGTGTAGAGGCGCAGTAGAAAATCTGCGCCCGCTGTCACCAGGCCCTGCATTGCCTCCGGACCGCTCTTCATGACCCCGAGGTCGAAGCCTGCGGACAGCATGCCGGGTCTTCCCGCGATGACCACGGCCTTGGCGTGTTCGGTGGCTTGATCCAGGCCGGTGTTGAGGGTTTTGATGACCTCGTGGGAGAGGGCGTTGGCCTTGCCGTCGTCGATGGTCAGGACGGCAATTTCGTTCGACAGTTGAAATCTTACTTTTTCGGTCATTGTGATCTCCTTGGATTTTCTCAAGCAGGGCCGCTCGCAAGTTTACCCTGAGCGAAGTTCTGGTGGAATAACCCAACGAACTCGGCCGACGGTCTTGAGTTTCCAGTTTTTGTCCACATTTTGTTCCTTTTACGGGATCAAGAGTGCATTCGACAGCGGAAATGCCAAGAACTTTGATGTTGCACTTGCGTTTTGGAGGGTGGGAGAGAAAGAATGGAACCGATGACATATTCAATTCGCTACTGGCAGCCCCTGGAACGCGCCTTCGATCGTATGCGGCGCTTCTTGTTCGAACCCTTTGATCTGGTGACCTGGATGGTGCTGGGCTTTTCCGCCTGGCTGGCCACCCTCGGGAGCGGGAGCGGTGGGGGTGGCAACCTCGCTGGAGATCCGACCAATATCGGAGATTCTTTCGAGAGGGCGGCTTCGTCACTGTTTGACAATATTTTTCTGGTTGGCCTCGTCGGCATGGCAGGGATCGTAGTCTTGGCAATAGTTGCCGTGCTGTTGTGGCTGTCGTCACGGGGCAAGTTCATCTTCTTGGACAACGTCGTCCACGAGCGAGCCGAGATTTCCAACCCGTGGCATCGCTACAAGAATCTGGGCAACTCCCTGTTCCTGTGGAGGGTGGCTTTTGTCGGTGTCGTCATTGCCGTTCTCGCCGCGGCAGCACTGATTCCGGCGATTCCGGCCGCACTGATTTCTGGCGGGTCGTTCGACGACCTCAGCATCTTTGCCATGACGTCCTGGGGTCTGGTCTTTGGGTTGGCTGCTGTTGTAGTTGTTATCATCAGCCTTTTCGTCAGCTTGTTTCTTGACTCTTTTGTCGTGCCGATCATGTATCGGTTTGATCTCTCGGCTACCGAGGCGTGGAAACACCTGGTGCCCTGGCTCAAGGCGCACCCGGGGTCCTTCGTGCTCTACGGTTTCTTCGTTCTGCTTCTGACAATGGGGTTTGCCATTGTTTCGATGTTGGCGTGTCTCTTGACCTGCTGCATCGCGGCCCTGCCCTACATCGGGACCGTCGTTCTGCTGCCTCTGTGGGTCACATATAGGCACCTCAGCCTGGAGTGGCTGGCACAATTCGACCCGGGTTTCGATATTTTCACTCCGCTGGTGACCACCGAGACCGAAGAGGCGTTCGTTGTGGCTGACAGTGAGGTCTGAGGCCGAGTTTCCTCGGAAAATATTGAACCCAGCGATGTGGTAGGGGCGGCACACTGTGGCCGCCCGGTCCGAACTGCTGTGTGCGGGAAAGTCGAAACTGTCGAGGCTCATTAATCGCACGAACCGGTAGACTGTGACCTGAGATCTGGTTTCCCTGGAGGATTCTATGCGACGACTGCTGATCATGACCGCTCTGCTTGCCTCGATGTCCTGCGCCTCGTCGGGTTCGATCGGCGAGATGCGAATGTTCATGCAACCCCGGTCGGAGGTGTGGCAGGCCGCGGTCGTGGCGATGCACGACGTCGGCGCCAGGATTCTCGTAAGCAACCGATCTTCGGGAATGTTGGCCGGAGATGTCACCCGTGGGGAACTCGGGGGCCGTGTGCGGCTCGATGTGACAGTCAGGTCGTCCTCTCAGACCCAGGATGGGATCCGCAGTGGTAGTGACCTTTCGGTCGGAGTGACCTACGAGGGAGGAATGCCGGACGATCCCTTCCTGCAGGTGGAACTCAAGGATCTCAAGGATCAGTATCTCGATGCGGTCGAGCACAATTTAATGATGGTCCGCGGATATGGACGGGGGATTCGTTGACTCGGCGAAGCCCGAGGAAGAGACAATTGAACCACGAAGACACAAAGGGCACTAAGGTATTTATTTACAGTGTTTTCTTTGTGATCTTCGTGTCTTCGTGGTTCGTCTGTGTTTCTGTTTCTTGAGTATACTGCCTGCTCTTTCGACTGGTTTCTACCAAGGTCCTTGGCTACCAGCCACCTGAGGCGCCGCCGCCTCCGAAGGAGCCGCCTCCGCCGGAGAACCCTCCGCCGGAGAATCCGCCGCCGCCCCCTGACGACCCAAACCGTGTCCACCCGGGATAGGTTGTTCTGAAGGAGCGGCCCCAGCCGGAGTGCCAGGTCATGGTCCTCAGAATGGGAAAGCCGATGACCCAGCCGACCAACAGGATGAACCCGTACTTGCCCAAGAAGACCAAAGGAAACGTGCCGTAAAACGGCATCAAAAACAGGTAGAGGAACCAGCTCTGCCCGCCCTTGCCGAAGATGGCCGTGACGGAGAAGGTCCCGATGACGACGAAGAAGATCAGGGCAGTGAAGATCTTGGCAACGAGGGGCTCGTTTCCGGAGGCCTGACCCGGTTCGGGCAATTCGACAGCCTCGCCACGGATCAGACCGGTCAGAGCGCCGGTGGCTTCGGTGATGCCGCCGGTGAAATCTCCCTCCCGAAAACGGGGTGTCATCAGCCCATCGATGATGCGTTTGCCGGTGACGTCGGGAATGGCGCCTTCCAACCCATAGCCGACTTCGATGCGGATTCTGCGTTCCTCTTTGGCCACCAGGACCAGGACGCCGTCATCGACGCCTTCTCGACCCAACTGCCAGGTGGAGGCGACCTCGAGAGCGTAGTCCTCCAGGACCGCCCCTTCGAGGTTGGGTACAGTCAGTACGACCAGTTGGCTTCCGGTGTCGGCTTCCAGTTGTTCGAGCGCGGTTTCCATCTGTGCCTGTGAAGCATCGTCGATCATCCCCGCAATATCGTTAACCCGTCCGCCGAGGTAAGGAACCTCCTTGGCGAGGGAAGCGAATGGGACCATTGCGAGCAACAGGACAAGCCAGACGTACTTCGGCTGGAACCATGAGGTGCGGGGAGTGTGAACGCTCAATACCAACGATTCAACGTGCAACTTTGAAGTGATGCAACGCTGGATCATCGGTCTTCCATCCGCAGGCCATCGTCCAGTTCGTCGATGTCGTCAGGTCTGATCTCGACGCCATGTTTTTCGAGCAGAAGTCCGCACTCGCGGATTGCTTCGACCAGTGCAGGTCCGGGCTGCCCAATACGGATTCCCTTGATCAGATGATCGACGATGTTCTGCCACTCGTGCTGGTCAACAGCCTGGTTAATGGCCTCGTCGCCGATGACGATGACTCGTCTTTCGAACAACGCCAGGAAGATCAGAATTCCGGTCCGTTCTCGTGTGGCGAAGACCTCTTCTTCGAGGAAGGCCTGCCGTGCCCGGCGTCCGACTCTGAGATCCAGGGTCCGGGGTGAGACCATCGCTCGGCGAAGCCCAGGCCAGAGTCGAGCCAGGAGAAAGCCGATCGCGGCGCCGGCGGCGGTCGGGGAGGTGATCCACAGCCAGGGCATGCCCAGCCAGAATCCCCCGATGTTGTGAACGACACCGGCAGCGAGGGCTGCCATGAGCGCCCCAAAGGCCGCCGCCTTCCAGGCGGCTTCGTCATAGTCGTCGCAGGCACCGACGACAACCGGAACAATTTCGCCCGAGGTTCGTTCCTCGGCCTCTCCAGTAGCTTGCCGGATGGACTCCAAGTCGGGTTTGGAAAAGAAGTTCTTCGGTTGCATGACGTTATGAGAAATCGACAGTCGGTGCCTTGTCGGCGCCTTGGTCACTTTCAAAGTAGGGTTTGGGTTCATCAAAACCGAACCACCCAGCGATGACCGAGGTTGGAAATCTCCGCCGTTTTGTATTGAAGCTCTGTGCCACCTCGTTGTAGCGTTTTCGTTCGACTGCAATGCGATTCTCGGCGCCCTCGAGCTGGGCCTGCAGGTCTCGGAAGTTCTCGGTCGACTTGATGTCGGGATAGCGTTCTACGACGACGAGCAACCGGGACAACGCCGATGAGAGCCCGCCCTGAGCCTGCTGGAATGACTGCATCTGCTCGGCCGTCGGTGTGCCGCTGACGTTGATACTGCCGACCTTCGAACGTGCCTCAATCACCTGATTGAGGGTGTCCTGTTCGAAGTCTGCCGAACCCTTGACGGTGGCAACCAGATTGGGAATCAGATCGGCTCGCCTCTGGTAGACGTTTTCCACCTGGGCCCAGGCGGAGTCGACGGCCTCATCGAGTCCGACCAGGCCGTTGTAGGCCGAGACGCCGTATGCAACGACACTGAAGATGAGAACCAGGGCAAGAACAAAACATCCGATGGCTGCAGATTTCATGGTGTCTCCTCGGGGGTTATCGTAACGGCGTTGTCGTCAGTGGGCAACCTTCGACCAGATCGTCCGAAGAGAGGGCGGCGCCTCCTGGAGTGCCCGCTCGACCTCCAGTCGTAGGGTTTCCGAGCCTTCGGAATCCAACAGTTGGCGGATGTCCCAGAGGTCTTGTGGTCCTCCCGCGTAGAGTTTCAGGAGGATGAGGTCGGCTTTTCCGGCCACGGGCAGTTCCAACCCCTCGAAGATGGCCGATTCTGGACGTTCGATGATCAGAGTCTGCCATCCACCATGGCCGACGATTAAATCGATTGGTCGTTGGCCCGGGCTTTCGAATCGAACGACTCCCCGGAGAGGATCTTCGGCATCACCATGTCGAATGTCGACGTCGAATCCCTGAGAGATCAAGCATGACCACGTTGCCGTCTTGAGTGCTCGAGGATCGAGGGTCAACAGGTCGATGTCGATGGTCGAACGGCTGACGCCGTGCGCGGCCATTGCTGAGGCGCCGATGACGACGAAGGAGATGTACTCGTTCGAGAGGACTTCTACTACCCGGTGCAGTAACATCAGCCGGTCCCGTCCTGCATACATCGACACGGGCGACGACCCCTTTGCCGTTGCCGTCGAAAATGGGCCAGCGCAGCTGCCCGGGTCAGGCCGTGCGTTGCCCGGAAGGATTCCAGGTCGGCCTCGCCGAGTTTGAATGCCAACTCTACCCGTTCCTCCGCCGATAGGTTTTTGGCAATTTCCCGGTTTCGCATTCGAAGAAAGGTCGCCAGCTTGCTCATGCTTCATTATCGCATTCTTTCGATATACTCCCCCAATGTGGAGAGAGATGCTCGCAGAGCCTCGAGTACGTCGAGCCTATATTCTGACCAAGGTCGGGGTTTTTGCCGCTGCGGCTGTCGTGACAATTCCACTGGCACACTTCCTCGGGTCGAAGGCCTGGATCGGTCTGGGGATTTTCGGACTGGTCCTGGTTGGCTTGACCGTCGCTGTGCTCTCGATCGGGAGGGCTCCGTGCGAGATCGACGCTGAACAGCCTGACGAGGACGAGGAGAAAAGATGAGAGCGATATTTCTGTCTGCGATAATCACGATGACTGCTGTCCTGCCGTCACAAGCGGTTGAGTTTCTTGGCGTCGAACTGTGCACAAACTCGATGAGCACCTCGGTCGTGCTTCCCGAGGGTTCGCCTTTGATTCTCGAGAGCGTTGAGGTCGGTGACCAGGGGGCGCTGGTTCTCCTTCTGGGGTCTGACGATACGACGATTCTGGATCAGATTGACGATCTGATGACAGGGTTCACCGGGAATCGTGGAGTCGGCAACGAGAAGAGCCTGCAGTGGTCCGGGCGGCAAATCACCGCCTTCGCCCAGGTCCTCAAGCCCAAGCTGGCCGCCTTGGCCGTCACCACCTCGGACGAATGCCGGGACGATAAAGAGGTCGTGATGCCTGCCGAGGCTCAGGTGGCTCCGGTTGTTCCTGCTTTGGAAGCTGTACCGGTCGCGGCGGTGGCCCTGGTCCCTATGGTTTCGGTACTGACCGCGCCTTCGGCCGACCAGCCGGAACCTACGGTTGATCAGGAAGGCGATTTCACACTTGAGGGAGCACTGAAGCACGAAGCCTTCTCCGATGACTGGGTTGACGTCATGGGTGTCGTCGTCAACAACACCGGCGAAGCATACAATCTGGCCACTTTTGACCTCAGTCTGTGGGACCTGGCCGGTCGCCTGATCTGTGTTGATACGATCTCGGTCTCGGTTCTTAAGGGCGGCCAGCATCGTGCCTTTCGTGACTCAATTCAGTGTCCCGGCTACTCGGCCGATGCCGTTGTCCGGAGCGAGCTGCAGTTTGCCGGTGGGCACTGATCGGCCATGGATTCGGGAGTGCAAGGAGGTTCTGAGATGAAAAAAACATGGGTTGGTGTGGCGGTATTGTGGGTATGCCTGGGAGTTGCTTTTGCCTGTGGGGGCGCTTCCGGAACGACGGAGGAGTCGGACGTAAGAGTGGCAGGACAGGCCGCCAATCCGGTTGCTGACCAGAGCCTCCGTGATGCTTCTTTGGAGGGGCAGATTGACCTCATGGTTGCGGCCGTCGGTGATGGCGCGCAGATCGACGCTCAAGACGTCGACGGTCGGACGGCGCTGATGTATGCGGCCTTTAACGGCCACACAGACTGTGTTCGCTGGCTTCTCGAACGAGGAGCTGCGGTAGGAACATGTGAAAACCTTGGCCGTACGGCGCTGATGTTTGCCTCGACAGGTCCGTTCCCGGAGACTGTGGAACTTCTCCTCGAGTTCGCCTCGAATCCCCACGATGCAGATGAGTACGAGGGTTGGACGCCCTTGATGTTTGCCGCCGGGGAGGGTCAAATCGAGGTCGTCAGGGTATTGCTGGAAAATGGTGCCAACCCATTCGCCACCGACAAGGACGGTGATGTCGCTGCGGACCACGCAGCCAAAACCCACCATCCGGAGGTCGAAGCTCTGCTGCGAGACGCGATGCAATGAGTTCTGCGGGCGGGCCCTGCGGCCCGCCTACAGGGATAACAAGGATCTTTGTAGGCCTTCCTTTAGGGCCTGCAGTCTGGGACCCTTGGCGGCCTTCTCAAGCCGGAATGATCAAATGGTCGGTGCCCTCCTCTTCGGCCCTCTCGGCCTCCTCAAGAAGCACTTGAAGCGTTTGTTCCACCAGACTTTCGACCGTCACGCCCTGGCGTTCGGCCTGGTTTGCATAGGCCCGGTAGTGTTTCTCGGGAACATCGATGCAGAGTTGAACCCTTGTCATTTCTGAGCCTCCCAGGAGTTTGTGGGAACTGCCTTGAAGCCGTAGCACAGAATGCCTGAGCGCGCCTCCTTGCGGATCAAGCGGAATTCGAGGGAGACATCCATTCCGGGGCCGACCGATGAAGGATCGCAGTCGACCACCTGAGACATGAAACGGGCGCCTTCCGGCGTCTCGACGATCGCGATCGCGTAGGGCGCCTCGAACAGGAAATCGTCGGGAGCGATGTGGATCACGGTTGAGGTGATGATTTTGGCCGTCTTTGAAAGAGTCAGTTTTTCTGATTCCTTGCTGTGGCATTTGGGGCAGATGGGGCGGGCAGGGTAGTTGACCTTGCCGCAGCCGGAGCAGCGGGCGGCCTCGAGCCGCAAACGAGAGGGGACTTCTCTCCAGTATCTTGGGCTTGGCATTACTCAATCCTTTCCAAAATGTGAACGACGGAACTGGCGCCGGAGCCGCCCATATTTTGTGCGAGGCCGAGACGAGCGCCCTGCACCTGGCGAGCATCCGATTCGCCCCGAAGCTGTTCGAAGATCTCGATGATCTGTGCGATTCCCGTCGCACCCACCGGGTGTCCTTTTGCCTTGAGGCCCCCACTGGTGTTGACGGGAATTCTCCCACCAATCGCGGTCAGGCCGCTTGCCGCTGCGCCGGCTGCCTGGCTTCGCTCGACCAGGCCGAGGGCTTCGATGCAGCAGATTTCCGAGATTGCAAAACAGTCGTGGACCTCTGCGACGTCGATGTCGCCGGGACCGACGTCCGCCATCGAATAGGCGCGTTCGGCCGAGAGCTGAACGGAGTCCAAAAAGGCGGGGTCCTTGCGGTCGGCGAGGGCCATCGGCGAGGTTGCCTGGCCCGTCCCGAGGATCTTGATCGGCTGATCGGTGTATTTTTTCGCCTGATCCAGGGGGCACAATAGAACCGCAGCCGCACCGTCGCTGACGGGGGAACAGTGCAGCAGGCGCAAGGGATCTGCGACCGGAGTCGAGTTCATCACCTGTTCGAGGGTGAATTCGTGGGGAAACTGAGCCTTCGGGTTGAGGGCGCCATGACGGTGGTTCTTGACCGAGACCCAGCTCAAGTCTTCCAAGGTGGTGCCGTAGGCCTCCATGTGCGCTCGCGCGATCATGGCGTAGAGGCCGGGGAAGGTAATGCCGTGGTAGACCTCCAGTTCCTGATCGGCAGCGGTGGCCAATACATTGGTGACATCGGCGCCGTCGTTCATCTTTTCGACGCCGGAGGCCAAGACCAGATCGCTGGCGCCCGAGGCAACTTCGAAATAGGCCGTTCGAAGTGCGATGCCTCCTGAAGCACAAGCGGACTCGATGCGGGTCGAAGGGACTCCGGCCATACCGATCTGATCGGCCATCAGAGGCCCGAGGTGTTCCTGCCCCACGAAACAGCCGCCGGACATATTGCCGACGTAGATTGAGTCCAGATGATCCACTCCTGCCTTCTTGATCACGTCTAACGCCGCCTCGGCAAAGAGTTGCCGGAGGCTCCGGTCCCACAGTTCGCCGAAGGGGGTCATGGCGGCTGCGACAATTGCTACTTCACGCATAGTTTTCTCCCTTGACCTGAGATGAGTGATTCTGCCGGATGAGATTTGCGGTAGATCGCCGGCGAGGATTGTTCATCTGAGGTCTCTCATTCGTTGACGATGATCTTGTCACGCAGCTTGGCGTACTGCCCATAGGTGACGTAGTGCTTCGGTCCGTCGAGCATCGAACGGACCGTACGCCCCAAATCTTGCCGTTCGGGCAGAAGTTCGGTGGCCTTGAAGACGAAGCTGTCGCTGCCGGCGCCCGAACCGAAGGACGTCATGAAAATCAAGTCGTCCGGCTCGGCGATATCCAGGATTGCCGCCAACCCGGTGGGTGAGGACCCCGAGTAGGTGTTGCCCATGGTGGGGACGATCCATCCGACCTCCATCTGTTTCTCCGTGAATCCCAGCTTCTTCCCCGCCTGCTGCGGAAATTTTCCATTGGGCATGTGGAAGACCGCATGGCGGAAGTCCGAAGGCTTCAATCCCGTCTTTTCCAGAATTGCGCGGCTGGCGCCCAAGACATGCTTGAAATACGCGGGCTCGCCGGTGAAACGTCCCCCGTGACGGGGGTAGAATTGGCCTTCCCGGCGCCAGAAATCCGGCGTGTCCGAAGTGAAGCTGTAGGTCTCCAGAACATCGACCAGGAGATTCTCCTTGCCGAAGATGAAAGCGGCGCCGCCCGCCGAGGCTGAGAACTCCAGGGCATCGTTGGCCGCACCCTGCGAGGTATCGGCGCCGATGCCCATCGCATACTCCACTCGCCCGCTTTCAACCAGGCCGAGGGAGACGAACATCGCTTCCGAGCCGGCCTTGCAGGCAAACTCGAAATCGGCGACATGCACCTCCGGTCCGATTCCCAGGGCATCGATCACGATCGTGCCGCTGGGCTTGACCGCGTAGGGATGAGATTCGGAGCCGATGTAGAGGGCTCCAATTTTCGAAGGATCGATACCGGCGCGGCTGATGGCGTCCGCGCCGGCCTCCACCGAGATCGTGATCGTATCCTCGTCGATTCCCGGGACTGATTTCTCCTCAAGCAGCAGTCCCTTGCGGATGGTTTCGGGGTCTTTGCCCCATTGGCGTGCGATCTCCTCCGCCGTGATCCTCTTGCGCGGGATAAACGCTCCGTAGCCTACGATTCCAGCCATGTTCACCTCCGGTTGGTGGGAAACCCCCGGGATCATCGCCTTTCCCCGGCGGGTTTTCCCCCTGAATTCCAGACAAAAACGTGCAGAAGCACGGTACGAACAGGCTTTGGATATCTATCGTATCTCATCTTCCGGACTTTTTTGTATTTTTGGTTTTGAGCTTGACAGAGCCGTTCGCATTCTTATACTCAGGTCATAGGTTCTTGATCATCGTGTCAAAATTCTTTTTTCCATGCCCGGAAGGCGGGCCATTTCTTCAAGGAGGGGTCATGAAGAGAAGTTGTGTCGTGGTGTGTTGTCTGTTGATTGCCGTGATGGCCACGGTTCCGGTGGCGGCGATCGAAGTCGACGGCTATCTAGCGGGGGGAGTCTATGACGCCGAAGCGGCCGAGCAACAGCAGGCCGAGCTCAGTGCCTGGCTGGTCTCCGAGCAGGCGGTCAAGGCTTTGCAGATGCCGGTGTCCGTCACCCTCACTGCCGAAGATCTGGCGGCCATGCAGCCCCAGGCTGAAGGACTGCAGGCAAGGTCGAAGCTTCTGGTCGGTGTCGCCAAGCCGGTTGGTGTATTGGTCGATCTCGAGGCGCCGACAGTCGGGCTGACGAGCATGAATACCGAAAAGGTCCATATCTGGACGGGAGCGGTTCATGCCGATGGCGCGGCGGCCCTGAGGGTGCACTTCAGCGATGTGGATCTTCCCGAGGGCGCCGAACTCTACATTTACAACGACAGTGGAGAGGCCTTCGGTCCCTACACCGGTCGCGGTCTTCTGGGCACCGGTGATTTCTGGTCACATACGATCACCGGCGACACCATGCTGCTCCAGGTCCGGACTTCCGCAAACGTTGCCCGGACCTTCTTTACGATCGCCGATGTCGGGTATTTGGGCTCCGGCTTTCATTATGCCCAGTACCGGCAGCGTTCAAACGAAAAGAGTTTCTGCGGCTACAACGCGGATTGTGTGATCGCTAATTCGGGCACTGATACTTCGATCGCGCACTATACCTTCGTGCAGCGGCCATACATCTACATGTGCACCGGCGGCCTGATCGCCGACGAGGGACATACTGGGACTCCATACTTTTTGACGGCCAACCACTGTGTGAGCCGCGGCAAGGTGGCATCGTCGGTCGAAACCTATTTCTTCTACACTGGTTCCAGCAACTGTTCCGGGCCTGCCGCCAGCCACACCGTGGGTGCGAGCATCGTCAAGACCAACAAGACCGGCGATTACAGTCTTCTGCAACTCAGTGGATCGGCCCCGGGTGGATCGTCATTCCTCGGCTGGACGACGGAAGAAGTTGCCTACAGCAACGGATACGCCCTCAATCGGGTCAGTCATCCACAGGGCGCCCCGCAGGCCTATTCTGAGCATGATGTGGATCCCTCCGCTGGGACTTGCTCGTCCTGGCCCCGCGGTAGCTGGATCTACAGCAAGGACAGCAAAGGGGCCACCGAAGGTGGGTCCAGTGGGTCTCCCGTGCTCAATTCCCAAAGCAAGGTCGTCGGACAATTGTCGGGCGCCTGCGGCTATAACCTTGGTGACGTCTGTGACTCAAACAGCAACAGCACCGTCGACGGCGCCTTCGCCGCCTACTATCCCGAGGTGGCGCCCTACCTCGGTGGTGGTGGATCGGGCTGCACCGACGACCTCGACGAAGACGGTTATATCTCCGAGGCCTGCGGTGGCGACGACTGCGACGACAACGAGTTCTGGGCCAATCCGGGTTTGGACGAAATATGTACCGACGACATCGATAACAACTGCGACGGCACCGTCGACGAAGACTGCGGTGGCGGTTCCTGCCTGCCCAGGGGTGACGCCTGCTCGATCGGCAGTGAGTGCTGTTCGGGCCGTTGCCATCCGAGGAAACTGACCTGCCAGTGAGGTTGGCTTCAGTGATTTCTGGGGGGCCTTCGGGCCCCCGTTTTTCTTGAGGTGAGTGTTTGAATCTGGGGCATGGTCTGGCCTCTGATTAATCCCAGAGGATGATTGGTCATCAATAGGGACGATGCGCCCTCAGCGACAGTTGGCAGCGACAGATTCAGGGTCCGGGGCGGCGCGCGGGACCCTCTGCCGGAGCCTTGCGCAATACGACCTCGAATAGACCGTGGTGTTCTATAGGGCCGTTACCGTGGCGGTGTTCGGGTCCCTGACCCTCCCAGTGGTGGAGAGGCGAGAGTTCTTCAAACAGGTGCAGGATCTCTCCAGGTTCGAGATAAGTCCGGATCCGGCCCGCGGGACTGAGAAACGAGTTCGGGCCGACGGTGGTCCATGATGTCCGATGGTAGGG
>JAOZPW010000184.1 GCA_029932545.1 Thermoanaerobaculales bacterium
GAAGTGGGGGCATGGTCGCCATTGGCTGTTTTGGGTCCGGTCCCGGCCACCGACGCGGCCTGTGGTCAACGGCCCCGGAAAATGGACGCCGCAGCGGTCCCGGACCCGGTTTCGGACGCCGTCGCGGTCTTGGACACCGTCGCGGTCTCGGGCGCGGTCCCGGCCTTTGTCTTCCATCCCCGGCCTTCGGGTCCGCTTCGCGGCCCCGCTCGGCACATTTTCCGGAGGGGCAGCAGTTTCGATCCGGGGATGGGACCGCCCCTCCGGAAAATGACCTCGGCGGCCTACGGCTTGGGCCGAGACTCGACTGCTGACGGGGTCGCCGTGGATTGCCCCCCTTGACAATGTCCGAAACGGTGCGGTTATCGGGAGGTTTGCCTGGGGACGATTGTCAAGGACGGCACGTCCCGGATTGAGGGTTTGGGCGCTCTCTGGTTTGTGCGTCGGTGTTGGCTGAGATTCAGGCGCCGTGGCCCCTCCACACCCCCTTGATCAGGCCGGCGGACAGCTCACCGAGATCCTCGAAGAAGGTGTAGAAAACAGGTACGACCAGAAGGGTCAAAAGGGTGGCGGTGGTCAGGCCGCCGATCAAGGTCAGGCCGAACGAGGTGTAGGAGAGGCCGATCGAGGAGGCGCCCGAGAGGGTCACCGGGACCATGCCGCAGATGGTGGTCATTGCGGTCATCATGATTGGCCGGAAGCGGCGTTCGGCAGCGAGAAGCAGGGCTTTGCGGCGTGGGGTTCCGGCCTCACGCAGGCGGTTGGTGTAGTCGACCAGGACGATGCCGTTGTTGACGACGACTCCGACCAGCAAGACGATGCCGACGACTCCGAGCCCGTCGAGATCGTAGCCCGTGGCCAGGTGAGCCCAGACGACGCCGATGCCGGCCAAAGGGATGGTCGTGATGATCGACAGGGGCAGGATGGCACTCTCGAACAAGAAACCCATCAAGAGGTAGATGAAGACGATCGACAGTAAAATTGCAAATTTCATGCCTTCCATATCTTCGCCGCCGCCACCGAGTCGAACACGGCCCATTCTCTCGCCGAAGCGCACGCCCTCGGGCAGTTCCAGTTGGTCTTGCACGGCCATGATGCGGGTGCGGGCCTCTTCCTCTTGACCTTCCTCCAATTCAAGGGTCAGGGTCCTCTGGGTACGTTTGTCGCGGCGGAAGATGTGGCGCACGCCCTGCACGTGGTCGACGTTGGTGACGCTGGAAAGCGGAGCAAAGCCGCCCTGGCCCGTCGGTACATAGAAGCCTTTGAGCTGGTTGAGGTTTTCCCGGTCTTCTTCCCGGAATCGCACGCGGACGGGAATGTCCTCACCTCCGGTCCGGTATCGGCCCAGTTGTTGGCCGCGGAGGGCGTAGCCGACGACGCTGGCGACGACCTGGGGGTTGATCTGTTGCTGCTGGGCACGCTCCCGGTCGACGACCAGGGCGATCTCGTTGGGCGGGGGATCGGCTGCGGATTTCAGGCCGAGTACTCCGGGAATGCCGGTGAAGATCGGTTCGAGGCTCTCGGCGGTTTCTTCCAGGATTCCGGCGTCTTCGCCCCACAGGGTGACGACGGCAACCTCCTGACCGGTATCCCCTTGTTGGCTTTCCGATCCGGTGAAGTAGCGCACGCCGGGTTTCTTCGGCAGGGCATTTAGAATATTTTCGGTGGCCTCGCGCGGTGAAATCTTGACGGTGCGCGGATTGTCGAAATAGCCCTGCACCTGGCCGTGGCTCGCGGTGTGGAAGAGGAACCATCCCGAGAGACCCAGTTCCTCTTGTTTCTGTTCGACGATGGCTTCGCATTCGAGGAAGAACTGCTCGGTTTCATCAAGGGTCATGCCTTGCGGCAAACGCACGTCAATCTCGAAGCCCGAGCGCTCTTCCTCCTGCATGTCGACAACCTTGATCTGCTTCTGTGCCACACCCATGGTGGCGGCGAAGATCAACAGGCAACCAACCAGAAGATCGAGTCGGCGATCGAGGAAGAAGCCCAGCAAACGGGTGTAGCTGTGGTTGAGGCGGCCAAGTGTCGCATCGTAGATGGTGGCCAAAAAGGCTGTGAATTTGTCGTAACTCGCGCGAATGCGACCGCCGCCGGTTCGTCCGTTCTTCAGTGTCAGATAGACCGAGAGGGGAACAAAGACCCCGGCGATGGCCAGAGAGGCCAGAAGGGCGACACAGATCGGCAGGGCCAATCGCATCAGGAAGAATTGGCCCTGACCTTCGACCAGGGAGACCGGAACGAAGACGATGACCGTCGTCAGAGTAGCGGTTGTCACGGCCAGTGCGATTTCCCCGGCGCCGTTGATCGCCGCCTGGCGGCGTGACATGCCCTCCTTATGGAGCCGGTGAATGTTCTCGCCGACAACGACCGCATTGTCGACCAGCAGGCCGACCGAGATCATTAACCCCAAAAGCGACAGGATATTGAGGCTTTCACCGGCAAAGAACATGACGGTCAGGGCTGCCAGCAGCGAGAGCGGAATGCACAGGGCGATGATCAGAGTCATTCGTAAACGGCGAAGGAAGAAGAACAGCACGATCGCCGCGAAAAGACCGCCGATTTTCCCGGCATCCAAAAGGGTGCTGAGGCTTTCGAGAATGACGGCGCCCTGGTCGAACAGCGGGAACATGCCGATGTTCTGCAGGTGGGGACGTTTCCCCATCGCATCGATTTCAGCCTGAATGCGGCGGGCGACCTCGATAGTGTTGGCCTGGCCCTCCTTGAGGATCATCAAGGCGACCGCCGGTTGTGAGTTGGCGCGAATCCGGAATTTCCGTTCGGGTGCTTTGAATTCAACGGTGGCGATGTCGGAGAGCCTGATGTGGGGCGAAATCCGCAGGTTTCGGATTGACTCGAGATCGGCAAAACGGGCAACTGAGCGCAAGAGGAGCTTGCGGCCTCCCCACCTGACGTCGCCCGAGGCCATGGTGAAGTTGTCGGCCCCGAGGTCCTGGGCGATCTGGTAGATATTGAGGCCCGAGGCCTCGGTACGTTGGCGGTCCAACTCGATGAAGATTTCCGGCTCCAGAAGGCCGTTGATCTCGACCGATGCGACTCCGTCAAGGCGCTCGAGGCGCATGACAACTTCTCGTTGCAAGAGCTTGTAGGGGTCGCCCGCATCAGGGTCGTAGGTCAGGCCGAGCACGTACACCGGGATAGAGGAGGCGTCCTCTTTCCGGATGTGGATGCGGTCGGCGTCACTGGGGAGCCGAACCCGGGCTCGTTCGATGCGGTCGCGGACCTCACGGTAGGCAACGTCCATGTCGGTGCCGTTTTTGAAATTGAGGAACACGCGGCCGAACCCGGTGCGGGACATTGAAAACTGCGAGTCCAGCCCCCGCACTGTGGAAAGTTCCTCCTCGAGAGGCAGAACGATCTTCTCAAGGACTTCTTGAGGCGGAGCGTCGCGCCAGGGTACCTGAACGGCGAGGAATGGTGGAGTGAAGCCGTCGGGGATCAGTTCCAGGGGGATGCCCACGGTCGAGACGATTCCGACGACTACCAGCGAGGCCAGCAGGACCAGCACGGAGACCCGGCGGCCCAGTGAGAAGCGGGGGAGGGTCTCCTCGAATCGATCCAACTTAGGTGTCATTTTTCCCACTCTTCACGACCGGCCAATGGCTGGTGGCCGAGGATCCGTTCGGACATTCTGTCGAAGATGACGTAGACCGACGGCACGATCAGCAATGTCAGGACCGTTGAGGAGACGAGACCGGAAATTACCGTGACGGCCATCGGAGAGCGCAGTTCGGCGCCGTCACCGAAGCCCAGGGCCATCGGTAGTAGGCCGAGGACCGTTGTTGCCGTGGTCATTAAAATCGGTCGCAGGCGCACCGACCCTGCGGTCACGACAGCCTCGTCACGCTCGACGCCACGGCGTCTCAGCGTATTGATGTAATCGATGAAGACGATGGCATTGTTGACGACGATGCCGGCCAAAAGGATCATTCCGAGGAAGACCACGATCGACAGAGAGATCTTCAGCGCATTGAGGGCGACGGCGGCGCCGAACAGGGCCAGTGGGATGGTCACCATGATCACCAATGGCTGCACCAGGCTTTCGAATTGCATCGCCATGATGACGTAGACCAGAAAGATCGACAGGGCCAGGGCCAGGAGCAGGGACGTCCGGCTCTTCTCCCACTCTTGGGTTTGGCCGGCGATGAAGAAGGTCATTTCCTCCGGCCAGGCGACCGTCTGCTGTAGGGCTGCGTCGACCGCCTCCACCGCGCCACCCAGAGAGCCCTGGGCCAGGTTGGCGGTGACCAGTGCCACCCGCCGGCCGTCGACTCTTCGAACCTCTGATGGCCCCTCGGCAAGTTCGACCGTGGCAATGGCGGACAGCGGAATCGGGCGGTCGCCGCCGGGATTGATCACAAAATCGCGGACCTGCGCCACCTGGGACCGGTCGGCCTCGCGATAACGCACGACGATCGGAACCCGCCGGTCACCCAGATTGTAGAGCGTCGCTTCGGTGCCACGAACGGCGTCGCGAACGCCCTCGGCGACACGTGCGACGTCCAGGCCGTAGCGGGCCAGCTGTTCTCGGTCGTACTGAATTTGAACCTCTGGGGCGCCGGTTCGCTGGGTGGTCTCGACATCGGCCAGTTGGGGCAATGCGGCCATCACCGTTCGGACTTCCTCGGCCATACGCCGCAGTTCGATCAGATTGTCACCGTGGATCTCGACTTCAATTGGTGTCTTGAAAGAGAAGAGCACCGGGCGCACGACCCGAGCGTTGACGTCGGGTAGTTTGAGAAGGCGTGCGCGCAGACGCTCGATGACCTCAGCCTCGATGTTGGGGTCTGCATGGTCGAGAATGACCTTGAATCGTGCGGTGTTTTCGCCCTCGTCGGAGCGCTGGGAGGTCTCTGGGTCGAAACCCAGGGTCAGGATCAGGGCCTGGATGTGCTCGTGTTCGGCCATCAGAGCCTCTTCCACTGGACCGAGAACATCGTCGGTCACCTGCAACGGCGTCCCGACCGGAAGCTGGACCTCGAAAGTGAACTCGCCCTGGTGGACCTCCGGGAGGAGCTCGGAGTCCAACTGCGTGACCAGGGCAACTGTGGCCGCCAGGGTGATAACGGCCAGCGCTAGGACCGGGCCCGGTCTGCCAAGTGCCCACCGGATCACCTTCGGGTAGGCTCTGCCGAGACCGCCAAGCAGGGCATCGACAATCACCAACGGCACCCTGAGCACCCAACGGAACACTGTGGCCATTGCAGGCTGAAGAAAGCGGCTCCAGAACAGGACCAGTAGACTGCCTACGCCGAGAACCAGGCCGGTGACCAGTTCGAGTGCCAAGCCAAAAACGGTGCGCAGGAGCAGGTAGGGCGCCAACAAGACGGCGCCCCACACGGGAAGGCGGCGTATGTCTCGCATGACCATCTTGATCGTACGAGTAGGCAGGAGGGTGCGGGGGTCTGCGACAAGATGTGTCGCGGACAAACCGGTCCGGCTTGCCAGCATGGGAATCAGGAAGAGGGCTACGACCAGGGACGCCAGCAGGGAAATTACGACCGCCAGCCCGAGGTCACCAAATGCTTGACCCGCAACGCCCTGAACAAAGACCATCGGAATGAAGACGGCGATCGAGGTCAGGGTCGAGGCGGCCACCGCCATTCGGACCTCGGTCGTGCCGCGCAGGGCGGCGGAACGCAGATCGTCTCCTTCCTCGAGGCAGCGGGAGATCGACTCCAAAACGACGATCGACGAGTCGACCAGCATGCCGATGCCGAGGGCCAGGCCGCCGAGGGACATGATGTTGAGCGAGATGCCCATGATGTTGAGGGGCGCGAATGTCACCAGCAGTGAAATAGGAATACTGAGGGCGATGATCATCGTCGGGCGAATGCGCTTGAGAAAGAGGAAGAGCACCAGCACGGCCAGCAGGCCGCCATAGATGGCGGTGTTGCGGACCTCGGCGACCGACGACGCAATGAAGATCGACCGGTCGGCAACGACAGCGAGGACGATCCCCTCGTTTTGCAGGAGTTCCTCCGCCAGGCCAGGGGGTTGCTTGACCTTGCTGCTGCCAGGACCGCCGGTTTGAATGGCGAAAGCTTTCGACTGTGGCGGAGGCGGTTCGATTCTCTGTCGTACCCTTTCGGCCAGGGCGACGATGTTGGCGTCAGCTTCTTTGAAGATCTCGATCTGTACGCTCTCGAGGCCTTCGGTCCGGGTCGAAATCCGGCGTTCTTTGTGACTCCACTTGACCTCGCCGAGGTCACGTACTCGGATTGCCCGGTCGCCCCGCATCTCGACGATCGTGTCGGCAATCTGTTCGAGGCTGGTGTACTCGTTGAGCGTGCGGACCATGTACTCGGTGCGCCCCTCGGTCAAGGTGCCCCCGGCGACATTGACATTTTCCTGACGGAGGCGCTGCACGACCGTGGCGATCGAGGTGTCGGTCCGGCGCAGGTTGTCTTTATGGATGCGGATCTCGATTTCCTCTTCGAGACCGCCACGGATTCTGACTGCCGCAACGCCCTTGATCGGTTCCAGGGCGCGCTTGACCTGTAACTCGGCGATGCGGCGCAGGCGGCGCAGCCCCTCTTCGCCCTCGAACCTCTCATCAGTCCCGGCCAGACTGAGTTCCATCACCGGGTCGAGAGACGGGTCGAAACGAAGGATCAGGGGGCGCTCGGCCTCGTCGGGCAGAAAGACCAGGTCCAGTTTCTCCAGCGTGTCCTGTATGGCGGCGGACATTGTCGTGTCCCAGGAAAACTCCAGAACGACATCGGAGAGGCCCGCGCGGGAGACCGACGAGATACGCCTCAAGCCTCCGATGACGCCCAGCGCCTCTTCGAGGGGCCGCGTGACGTCGTTTTCGACCTCTTCGGGTGCAGCGCCGGGGTACTCGGTACGCACCGTCAGGGTGGGGTAGGACATCTCGGGCATCAAAGTGACCGGCAGACGACCGTATGAGAAGTAACCAAAAACGATTGCCGCCAGAAAGACCATCGAAACCGCCACAGGACGGTCGGTGATGAACGATGCTGCGGTGTTCAGCGTTGCCGAACCCTTCGTCGTTGCGTGGTTGTTCATCACTGGGTCTTCCCGAAGACGTTGTCATGACGAGGTAAGAAGAATTCACCACAGAGACACAGAGGACACAGAGGAACGCGGAGGGCAACCACAAGGCGCTCCCGACGTTCGCCCACCCGCTGCGCGGGCAGAACTTCAGGCCTACCCATCGCCCTGTGCACAAGCGGCCCGTTCGACGGGCAGGCCTTCAGAGCGCGGGCTATGCCCGCTCGGGCGAACCCAACCAACAGACTCCGATCTTCCGAGGTCTTCAGTCGGTGGAGCGCCAAGCCCGGCTGCACGCAAAGCGTGCCGAGGTGGGAGGAAATCGAGTGACAAGAGCTAGATATTGGAGATTGATTTTTCTCCTGCCGAGAGAGGACGAAGTCCTCGATTGCCGGGCCTAGATTGCCGGCTTTGCTGGGACAATCCCTCTCTGCGTTTCTCTGTGCTCTCTGTGTCTCTGTGGTTCCTGTGTTGATGTCTTTGTCTTCCCTTTTTGTGCCTTTTTGTGCCTCTTTGTGGCTATTCATCATCTTCTTCTTTGTCGTCATCTTCGTCTTCGGGCTCCGGGTCGCCAGGCAGGCGGACCTTGGCGCCGTCTTTCAGACCCGACTGGCCGGCAACGACGATCTGATCGCCCAGTGCTAGACCCTCGGTGGGTTCCATGTACTCGGTGTCTTCCAGGGCCGGCACGACGGCGAGACGCTCGACCGTTCGTTCGTTCCCCAACCGGAAGACGAAGATCTGGTCGTTGTCGTAGACCAGCGCCTTTTTTGGGATGCGGATCGCGTGCTCGTGAACGCTGGTGACCAGTTCGACCTGCACGTACATGCCGGGGCGCAGACCCTGTTGCCGTGGCGTGGCGACGG
>JAOZPW010000185.1 GCA_029932545.1 Thermoanaerobaculales bacterium
GCCCGCATCCGGCTCTCGGTCGATGGGGGCGCCTGGACAACCCTCTGGGAAAACGGTGGAAGCGACACCGACGACGATGCATGGTCCGAACAGATCATTGACATCACGGCAGCGGCAGCAGGTCATTCCGACGTGCGTATCCAGTGGACCTACGGATCAACCGACAGCTCCTGGAACTACGCCGGCTGGAACATCGACGATGTGCGCATCGAGGGCTCGGCGCCCTGCGAGGGCACCAATGAACTCTTCGCCGACGGTTTCGAAACCGGCGACTACAGCCTCTGGAGTTACGGACAATAAGCTCTCGGTCCTCAGCTGTCAGCCCAGGTGCTTACAACAAATCGTGATACGGGCCCTGAAGGACCCGCCTACAGGAACACTTGTAGGCAGGTCCTTCAGGGCCTGCTTCTATGAATCCCTTTCTGGTGCCTTCATCTGATCAGCCCAGCCATCTTCCTTCATTCCCACAGCAATTCGTGGGCCTGTGGTTGGCACCGGTCACACACCAACAGTCGATCACCTCAGAAAACCACAGGCCCACGAATTGCTCAGAACAGCTTCAGAAATACTAACCGAACGGTGAAATCCTCGGCCGGCCCCTCGATGGGCACACCGATATCGAAGTTGACCACGGTCTGCCAGGGCCCTACCAGCGTTCCGTTGAGGCTCAGGCCTGCAAGAAGCTCGTTGTCCAGACCCGTGGCCTCGTCGGTGGCCCATGCGGCGTCTCCGCGAAGCTCGAGCCTCAGGAGTTCCGCCAGGTTGAAACCATAGCTGAGATGGATGGCGTTGGCGCTCTCGGCGGTGATCAGACCTCGTTGATAGCCCGCAATCCGTGAATCGCCGAAGGTGTCGAAGCCGAACTTCGAAAAACGGTCGAGGTCCTGACCATCCAGATGTTCCAGGCGCAGACCCAGCTTTGTGTAGCCGGAGACCCACCATGACTTGGTCAACCCGATTCGCCAGCGCATGTAGTCCTTGTGGGCCGGGTCATAGTCTCCACTGCCCGGCAGGCCCCATGGGCCCCAATCCGAACGCTCGAAAGCAAAGGTCTCGGCACTGAGGCGGTAACCGGCCCGCGAGTAGGTCAGCTCGATCCCCAGTGAGTGTGTGAATGTGCTCTCCGGTACGACGAAGTCCTCCGCCGTGTCATCCGCTCGGCCAAAAGAATCGTAGTCCAGGGCGTAGGTGAAGTCGATCTTGCCAAAACTCCCCAATGGATGCCCGAGGAAAAGATCCACTCCCCCACCCCGATTTTCGATGGTCTCACCCTCAACTTCGACTCCACTCCGATAGAGGTCCTGCTCCCCGGCAATCGCAACTGCACCCAATCGGGCGCCTGCGTCCCAGCGGGAACCAAAGAAGGAAGGATCCGCAATGTTGGCGTTGACGAAAATGCCTGCGAAGAAGACGTTGGCCTGGGCGCCGGTACCGGCTACATCGTTGGAGAAGTAGTTAATGCCGATCAGGGGTAAAGGATAGTCGAAGGATGCGTCGTAGTAGGTCCCGGCGAGGCCGAAAACACGGTCCTCGTCAAAGCCCTCCTGCACTGTCCGTGTGCCGTCATCCTCGCGGTCCAGATACCTCATGCCTTCGGGGGTGTCCCGGACCATCGTCGAATCGCCGGCATGGGCCGTTGTCAGTCTCTCGTCGAAACCCTCCCGGTTGACCGTGATGCCGCTGAGGTCGCTCTCTTTGACCACCTGGACCGTCGCATTGAGGATCGACTGCAGTTCCTGCCCGACGACCCGGGTCGGAAGAACGAATCCGCGCTCGGCCCAGCCGACGACCTGTCCGTCGGGATCGACCGGCTCAAAGAAGGCGGTCTCCTCGTTGGACAGGACCTCCCCAGACAGTCCCAACTGCAGGGCCCGGGTCTTGACGCGCGCAAAGACCTTGCGGTCCACCCAGACCGTGCCCTTCCACAGGCCCTTCTCATCCTCAGACCTGGCCGGTTCAAAATCGACGACCCAGCAATCACGGTCTTGAATGACGGCCGTTCCCCGGAGACGGTATTCGTAACGGCGGTCGAGGTGGATTTCCATGGGCATGGCCGCCGCCTTGGCCGGCTGGATCAGGGGCAGTTCCGGGATGCGACCCTTCCACGCGACACCAGAGACCTTAAAATCCTTCCACTCCCAATCAAACCCAGCCCCCTGCCGGAAGAAGAAGGGCCCCGCGAAGGTGACCTCGATCGGCTCCATGCGACCGTTCGGCCGATAGCGCAGGTGCTGTGTGTAGGTTGCCTCGTAGTACTGAAGCCGTCGACTCTGGTCATCCTCGAAAGCCTGGAGTCGTTGGAGGATTTCTTCCACAGGCATCTGTCGAGTGCCTGCCACGTCAACTGCCTCGGCAAAACCACCGAGGTCGATGGCCGCCAATCGGCCGATACGCACAACGAGCGGCCCTCCTGCAGGCACGTCAATCTCCGTACCTTCGGTGGTCCTGCGCCAGGGAAGAAAACTCAAAGAGCCGTCAATGTTGACGACCTGGGGGTCAGCCAGACTCTTGTCGGCGAACACCAGGGTTGTGCCTTGATCGCCCGGGTCGATGACAACCCGCAGGCCGAGATCATCGGCCCGAACAAAGGGCCAGGCATCGCACCCACTTCTGACCGTGAAATCCGGCGTCAAATCACCGCTGAACTCTCGGGCGATCCACAGCAACGAAGCCATCGCTTGCGGATCGATCCTTGTCGCCGTGAGATCGAAGAGTGTCGTCCCGGCGCCGGAAGCAGCATTGAGGGCCGCATCGACGGCAACACGATGAGGCTCATCGGTCGCGGCCACGGCATTGACGGCCACGGGGTAACCTGGAAGAAGTTCACCGAGAAGAGTCAACGTCGCCGCCATGTCCGGCGCCGGTTCCAGAACAATCCCCTGAACATAGGCGCCGGCCTCTGCCGCAACCAGTGCCCGAAGATCACTCGGCCGATCGGCCGAGGCCTTCAAAAAAACCTGCGCCTGCGGGTTTGCCCCTTGAATAGCAACCGACGCCCTCTTCAGCACATAGGCATATTCTTCAACCCGATCAGGCGATCCAAGGCCAAAGGGCCACTCGATCTGAAAACGGGTCTCCGGCCCAACCTCCCGGGCGATGTCGGCAAGGGCCGCCAATTCCTCTGCCAGTTGATCATCATGATCGACCGGTGGCCACTCTGTCTCGAATGAAACCACCAGCCAGGGTGTTGCGCCACTTGCCTCAACCCGAGCGACGATCGATGGGTCGAACGTCCTGTCCAGTGACACTTTCCAGGCAACGAAGAGGGTTTCCTCCTCACCCAACGATTGGAACACCTCAACTGCGGAAACCGCCTGAGCACCATCCTCGACCATCAGCCCGACACACGGCAGACAGGGCGCCGCACCGAAGGTGACGCTTCCCACCGATAGACATAGGAAAAAAAGAAAGGTAAAACGCATAGGGCATTCTAGCCTGACCGGGCTCCCCACGGCTCCGCCGTCAGCAATCGAGTCTCGGCCGACGCCGTAGGTAGCCGAGGTCATTTTCCGGAGGGGCGATCCTCTCTCAGTTTCCGTAACCAAGCCCCTCCGGAAAATGCACCGAGCTGGGGCGCCGAAAGGCGGCCTCGAAGGCCGGGTTCTGAGGAAAAACGGAAAGGCGTTACCTTTTCCGGGATTACCGGGAAGGCCGGGCCAGGACCTGAGAAGAAGACTGTCCCTTGTTCATTCTTTCACACTCGGGCGCGCTTCGGCGCGCCCTAATTCTCGTCTCGCTACTGCCATTTCAATCTTCAGATAATCCTATGGGATGGCTGTGATTGAATTTGTTGTTTCGCTGATGCCAATGATGTGGAATTGAGGTTGAAACCCGTGAGGTATCGACTGTGGCGTTCAATAATCTTCACGCACCTTCCTCTCGGCACGTCGGATGAGGGCGTCGATCTTTTTGTACAAAACCGGCGGCGCCCCTCGACGAGCCTCCAGCATCTTTTCTATTACTCGATCCCATTGACCGACAGAAAATGCGAGACGACCTTCGAGCATCGCCACCCGGTAATCGTCAGGTGCGAGGCGGTGAGCCCGTTCGATGGCTTCTTCGGCCCCGGACCAATCCTTATTTGCCCCTCGAACCTCTGCGAGCCGCATCCATGCATCCGCGCTGTCGGGAGCGAGGAGAGTTGCTTGAATAAAACAACGGTTGGCTTTGGATATTTCTTTGTGATTCATAAAGAACTCGCCCAGCTTTACATGGGCACTTGAATTGTCTGGGGAGAGAGCCACTGATCGAAGGAGTACTTCACGCGTGTTTGCATCTCGAGCTTCGGCAGACGCCAATAACTCCTGCCATCGATTCTGCCAGCGGACGATCATCGTCGAAAGTGGCTCAGGCTTGACGGCCTGCGGACCCGGGGTTGCTGAGTCCACATCGACGACATATCCGAGGGCCGTGAGTTGATCGGTAATGGTCGTGTCGCTTGAATCAACGGGAATCACAGGTTCCTTGGCGCCGGGGAAGAGGGAAAGAGCAGACCGCAAGTGGTCGGCACGTTCCAGGATATGGCGATCAGCATTTGGGAGAAGGTTGCGGATCTCGGCAGGATCATCGCTAATTTGGTAGTACTCCGGAACAGGTGCGGAGATGTACTTGTCCTCGGGGCTGCGTAAGCCGTAGATCGGTTCCCATCCGTGCATCAACTGGGGCCACAGTGTTTCCATATATACGGTACTTCGCCGGGTTGCTTCCGGTTGTTTGAGGTGATCAAAGAGGTCGATGCCGTCAAAGGCGAGAGGATCTCCAAGACCGTCCGAGGCTGGAACACCCAGGAGAGCGAGCAGGGTCGGCGTTATGTCGCAGAGTGAAACCACGGATTGGCGGATGTGTACCGGATTGTAGAGCAGGTTTCCAGGAACCATGATCAGAGGAACCCGCATTGTGCTTTCGTAAATCAGATGAGTGTGCGTCTCTTCTCCGTGTTCACCCAGACCCTCTCCGTGGTCGGACGTCACAACTACTACCGTGCGATCGGCGAGGTCGCTAGCCTCGAGTGTGGCAAGGAGCCTGCCAAATTCCTGATCAACGGAGGCGATCTCGCCGGCGTAGGGCGCCTCTGGATAACGAGAAGCGAAAGGTTGTGGCGGTTGGTAGGGATGATGGGCATCGAAATAATGAACCCAGAGAAAGCCGGGGGGACCGCCGTCAGTCCAACCGGCCAGGTGATTCAAGGCGAGATCAGTCACCGTCGATGCCGGACGTTCGAGGGTTTGCACGCCGTGATAGTTTCCTGAATCGATCGAGTCGTCATAGATGTCGAAGCCCTGGTCGAGGCCAATCGACGCGTCAAGAACCACCGAACCGATGACGGCTGCAGTGCGATAGCCGGCTCGACGGAGGATTCCTGCCAGCGTGTGGTTTTTCGGAGATAACTGATGGAACCCATTGACCCTGATCCCGTGGGTAGGAGGGTAGGTTCCGGTGAAAAGTGATGCATGGGCAGGCGCCGTAATCGGGGCGACCGAAACCGCATTATGAAAGCACACACCCCGGGTGCTGAGTGCATTGATGTTTGGTGTGAGACCGTGGGGTCCCCCGAAAGCTCCTACATAGTCTGCCCTGACTGTGTCGAGGGTCACCACCAGGAGGTTGAAACCCTTTGCGGCCCCGAAGTCTAACCCAGGATCGAGGTCTTCGGATTCAGGCGACAGGGACGGTGGAACGCGTTCTGAACCACACCCTGATGAAATACCCGCAATAGCAGAGGCCAGCAAGAGGGCGGTCAGCAAAGAAGAGGCGTTTGATTTGAATTTATTGCGTGCTTGCACTGGGTTCTCTCCTGGTTGTTACGGTGCTGAGTATCGTCGATGCTTACAAGTGGCCGTTACAAATGTTGTGATTTGCAGGTCATTTTTCCAGGCTCGGGTCCTGACGGGGATTTCGTGCCCCAGGGGCGTCGTCAATGGTGCTTCAAGCTCCCGCCTACAGTAGCGCATTTGCATAGGGTTCAAAACACTCCAATTCACTCTTGTCCAAGACAGGATCTCAGATAAGTATTGAACGAAAATAGATGCCCTGGTGGTTGGCAGCGAGACCTTTATCCGGGATCAGTTGGTCCGGATGAGGGAAGAGGGGCGGTACGTCAGGAGGAAGAACCCCATATCGCAGCTTGGGGGCCTCCATTACTCCCTTCGAGAACAGCGAGGCTCTGGCGTTATTGGTTGAACCCAACGGCCCCATATTCAAGACCCGACCTGACAAGAAATCCGCCCTGGCTCCCTGCCGGTTCCTTCACAAAGGGTCGCCCTTTGCAACATTGACGTCGAGGGTTCGCCGATGGATTGGTTGACGACTCCGGGTTCGCCCGCAGCAATCTTATGCAATCAGTGAACGACCACTCCTATCCCGGTTCAGCTCGTACGAATCAACGATGACAGCTATTTTTGCTGGTATCCTTTTCTCGATGGAGAAGAGTAGTGTCCCCTATAAATTCCCTATAAATTCCTATAAATTCCGCCTATAAATTCTCATCAAGAACATCAATCCTCAGAAATCGACCATCGATAGGTGTCGCCTGACTCGAATCCATCACTAAGAATTGTCCAGAACCCGTCGCAGGAGATATTGTCGTCGATTGTCAAATCCATCGTCCAGAGCCCGTAGTCGGATACTGCAATGAGGATCGTACTGCTGGAATCAATCGCCAGGGAGGAGACGGTATTATTGGGCAGACCCAGAAAGCTGAAGGTCTGACCCCAGTCTTCTGAGACAAAGACCCCTCCATCCGAAAGGCCCCGTACCATTTCACCTCCAAAAATTCGGTTCGGACAACCGGAATCCAGCAACATGGTACTGCCGAAACCGACAAAATGAGCACCTGAGGGAGACCACGTGACGCCGGAGTCGTTCGAGACCGACAATAAACTACATTCCCGCAGGAAGTAGATCGTGCCGGTCCAGAAATTGATATCGAGATTAAGTCCGTGCCCAGAGGTTGGAACGCCCGTCAGAGCTGGTATTTCCTGCCATGTAGTGCCCATGTCGATCGACCGCATGACGACCGGATTGGCGTTATGATTCGCATCTTCCGTACAGAAAGTCCAGCTGCCCCAATAGGGGTCCTCAAGCATGTCCCAAATATGATATCCAATCGGTGATTCCCATGAAACCCACCAGGTGCCACCATGATCATTGGTCAGGTAAATCCGTGCACTGTGCAAGGTGGATGACAATCCTACGGCGATCCAACCCGGTGAATAACTCACAAGAACCGAATTAATAAAGGTCGGTGAATCGCCGGAAGGACCTGGAATGGTATTCGGAAAGGGAACTACGAGATCCCACGAAAGGCCTAGATCAGTCGAGCGATAAAGATCAGACCCGGAGCTGGCGTAAATATCGTAGTAATACGGATCGATGACGATAGAGCCAATGGTTCCCCCGAGGAAAGAAGTCCATGAATTGCCGCCATCCCTTGTGACATAGAGTCCATTGTTCTGGCTCCCGACATACCAGATATTGTCGTCTCGGGGATCAATGACAATATCTCGAAGGTCCGTGTCACCATTGGGCCCTCCAATACTCTCCCAGAAAAACCTGCTCCCGGTTTCATCCCCATGACTTACGGTGGGAAAAATAATCAAAATCACTGTGAGACAGAAAAGAACGACGATGGGAACGACGCGTATCGTAGGTGTTGCGTTTCTTCTTTTTCCATATTTGTTTTGTCTCAGGTTGCAAATTATCAAAACATACCTCCCGATGCAGTAGACATCTTAATGTAGGTATCGTCCAGGAAGTAAAAGTTCCTCATTTTACTCAGCCGGCCTCGCCAAGATGGAGAAGAGTAGTGTCCCCTATAAATTCCTATAAATTCACTATATATTCGGCACAGCGGCTTATGCCGACCGTAACCCCTCTTCAGA
>JAOZPW010000186.1 GCA_029932545.1 Thermoanaerobaculales bacterium
TCCTCCTACGAGTCAAGCACATCCCCCTCTTACACAGTTAATCGGATAGGCTGTCTTAATTCCTAATTACAGAACGCGCGGGTTTGGGAATGAGACGACTGTCGATGTTTCCGCGCTTTGAGAGCACGGTCCCCTTGCGATGATAACTAAAAATTCAAAATTCAAAATTCAAAATTCATATGAGGCGTGCTCCTCCTCCCCCTACCTTCCCCGTTGCCACCAACTCTGCTACCGTCTTCCCTTCATGGCGTTGGTGCATCTGGAGTCGCTGAAGCTCAAAGGCTTCAAGTCCTTTCCCGATCAGGTCGAATTGACCTTTCCGGGCGCTGTATCGGCAGTTATAGGGCCCAACGGTTGTGGCAAGAGCAATATCGTCGATGCGATGTTGTGGGTTTTGGGCGAACAGAGCCCCTCTCTGCTCCGGCTCAAACACATGGGCGACGTGGTCTTTTCCGGTGCGTCGAGCCGCAAACCGGCAGGTTCGGCCGAAGTCGTCATGGTACTGCGCTCCGAAGACGGCCGATGGGAGGAGCGAGACGGACGGATGGAAATCCGTCGCCGTGTCTTGCGAAGCGGCCCGTCCGAATACCGATTAGACGGCAAGGTTGTCCGTCTCAAGGATATTGTCGACGAACTGTTGTCTATTGGGCTGGGAACCCGGAACTACGCGATCATCGAGCAGGGCAGGGTGGGGCAGGTGCTGTCGGCCCGGCCGACCGACCGAAGGATTTTGCTCGAGGAGGCGGCGGGCATCACGCGCTACAAGGTGCGCAGACATGAGTCCGAACTCAAGCTGGAGCATACACGGCAGAATTTGATTCGCCTGGATGACGTCATTGACGAGGTCAACCGTTCGCTTCGCCAGCTCAAGCGCCAAGCCAAGCAGGCCGAGCGCTTCCAGCAGATGCAAGAGGAGCTGACTGCGGCCTTGCGATCGCTTCATGTCATCGAGGCCCACCAGCTGTCGGCTCGCCGGGCGGAGGCAATGAAACGCCGGGCCCAGTGCCAGAACGAAGTTGCCGCCGCGGCTTCGACGCTGGCCGGCGCCGATGCCGATCTTCAGGGCGCCCGAAAGGGTCTGGAAGCCAATAGACATCAACTGGAAGAGGCCCGGGCCGAGGTCGCCCGCCTGGATGCGTCGAAGGAAGGACTCGAGGCCTTCCTTGAGAGGTCTGCAGACCTGCTGAATTCCTTGCGGTCATCCCTGGATCGGAATCGGTTGGACACCGCGACGGCCGAGGAAAAGGGCCGGGAATTGGCGACGGCTCTCAAAGAGGCGACTTCGCGCAGGAGTACCTGCCGGGAGGGGTCGGAACAGACCCTCCAGCGATTGAAAGAGTCTCAGGGAGAAGAAGCCGGCGTTCGGGAGACACTTGACGCTCAAGAGGCCGATGTGGCGCGGCGTCGTGAGGATTTGTTGCGCACAATCTCCACGTTGACGACCAGTCGGAATCGGCTGAGTGAAATGGAGCGGGAGCAGGACCGGCTGGCCTATTCCAGTGCTCAACTGGAGCAGGAAGCCGATCGCCTCGATCAGCGGAGAAATGATGTTTCCCAGCGGCACGGGGAGGCGGTCGACCGGATGCGTGAAGCCCTGGAGGCGTCCGGGGCCCTGGAAGAGACTCGAGGGAGCCTGATCAAGGAACGGTCGCAGGCGCGGGAGCAGGCTCAGGCATCGAAGCAGGATGCAGAGAGTCTGTCCCACCAGGTTTGGGAGCATCGCCATCACCTGTCCGGGATTGAGCGGGATCTGGCGCTCCACACGGCGGCGGCGGACCGTTTGGTCGATGTCCTGGGTGAGCGGCACGTTTTGGGATTGGTCGGTGATTTTCTCAAGCCTCAAGCCGATCGCGCGTCGGAATTGGATCGTGTTTGGGGTCCGTGGCTCGAGCTGCCCGTCGTCGACGAGGATGCTGTTGCTTCCGAGAGTCTGGTGGCCTTGGCCGGCCTGGATGAGCGAATTCGTATGGCTCTTGCCGGGGGCGAGCAAGCCCCTGAAGCGTGGCCGGAGCTTGCCGGCGCCCAGAGCCTGGCGGAAGCGGCCGGAATTCCCGCCAAACACAGGTCCTGGCTGTTGCGAACCTTGCCGCCGGCCTACAAATGTGATGACCCGGACCGTGCCCGTGTGCTTGCCGAGGAGCACCCTGAGGTCCTGATCCTCGACTCCGAAGACGTGCTGCGGCACGGCCGGGTGATCGAGCCGGCTTCCCAGGTTGTGCAGCGTCGTGGGGCCCTTGCACTCAGGCAGGAGCGAGAAAAACTGGTCGGCGCCATTGACGAAGCGTCGGGCAAGGCCGAGTCCTCGTCAGTTCGCCACAGGGAGTTGAGTGAGCGTTTGGACTCGATCGAGGCTCGCCTGGTTGCCGGTGACCGTGAGGTGGTTCTCGCCGAGGAGGAACGGGCTCGGACGGCAGCGGTAGAACGCAGCCTTGGCGAGGAACGAGAAAGGCTCGAGAAGGAAGCGACCGCCCTGGGAGTAGAGCGTGAGCGGACTGCATCGGGCACGATGGTTCTGGCCGAACGGCGCGAAAAGCTGGTTGCGGAAGTTGGCTCGTTGGAGAACCGGACCCAGGATCTCGAACAGGAGTTGGATGCCGTAATCGAGGTGCTTGGCGCCGCAAGGGAAACTGCAGGTGACGCCCTGCGCCGGGTCGACCGGTGGCGCGCAGAGGAGCGGCTGGCCAAGGAACGGGAGAACGCTGCGATCCGGGAAGAAGATCGCCTGCAGACCGAGGTTCATCTGCTTGAAGGCCGTATGGAAAGCCTGCGAAGACACCAGGAGGAGTTTACCAAGGAGCTTGCGCAGACCGAAGACGAAGTCGTTCACTCGCGGACTCGTCTGGTCGAGGAGCAAGGGCTGTCGGCCTCCGCAATCCAGACGGCTCGGCAGCTCGCCGAAACGGCCGAGACCGTGACGGTCAAGGTCAAGACGCTGGAAGGCGACGTTCGTACACATCGGGATGAGCACGAGAGGATTCGTGAGGAGCTCCACGAACTGGAAATGGCCCTGACGGCCGTTGAGGGTGAGTGGGCCCGCTTGCGGGACGCATGCATGGCCGAATTGGGAACGGCCCCTGAAGCCCTGGTTGACATGGAACAGCCCGAAGAGACGCCGGCGGAAGAACTGAGATCTCGGACCGAGGTTCTGAGAACCAAGGTCGAAAAAATCGGTCCGGTCAATCTTCTGGCGCTCAAGGAACTGGATGAGCTGTCGGAGAGGTCGACCTTTCTGTCGGCTCAGCGGAAAGACCTGGTCGATGCTCTCAAGAGCCTGGACGAAACCATCAAGGAAATCGACGGCATTTGCGTCGAGCGCTTCGTCAATACCTTCGAACAGGTCAACACCCTGTTCGGTGAGACCTTTACTTTCCTCTTCGGTGCCGGAACAGCGCGACTCGACCTGGTGGACGAGGACGATCCTCTGGAGAGCGGCCTGGATATTACCGCCCAGCCCCCGGGCAAGAAGAACCAGTCTGTGCAACTGCTCTCGGGTGGTGAAAAGGCATTGACCGCCCTGGCGCTGCTGATTGCGCTTTTCCGCATCAAACCCTCACCCTTCTGCATTCTTGACGAGGTCGATGCCCCCTTGGATGACGCCAACGTGGAGCGTCTGGCAGAACTGGTCCACTCGATGACTGACCACACCCAGTTCGTCATGATCACCCATAACCGTCGCACGATGCAGCACTCGGATGTGCTCTACGGCGTCACGATGGAAGAACCCGGAGTATCGAAAGTCGTCTCCGTCAGGTTGGAAGAGTAGGGCGCATTTCTCTCGCAAAGGACGCGAAGAGCGCAAAGGGAATTTCAGGCTGTATATTTTCTTCTTTGCGTGCTTGGCGATCTTTGCGAGAAGTCTGTGTTTGTGTGTTTCGTCCCGTCGATCCGTCAACCTCAATGACAGCAGGTTCTTCATGAGTTTCGCCGGCCTTAGCGGTAGTGGGCAGAGCAGCGAAGGCGAGGATTGCCAAAGCGATGCCGAGAAGTCGGACGAAGGCGAGACATATCCCAGCCCCGCAACGAGCGCCCCCTTGTTTTCGCCCTTTGTGCAAAAGGCTGAGCTGATAGCTGACGTCTGACAGCCCTACACCCCTTCTAAAATCCGGTCGTCGTACTCCATCTCGAAGTGGAGCTTGTGCTTGGCCTCTTCCTGGGCGAGTTCGCTGAAAATCGCTGCCAGGCCGGGGTCGTCCGTTGCCTGTGCCAGCCGCGTATAGAGAATGAATGCTACCTTCTCGGATTTCATGGCGAAGACCAGGACTTCCTGGTAGTTCATATGTTTGCTGATTTCCGGTTCGACCAGGTCCTCGGTGATCTTGAGGTCGGCGATTTTTTCCATCTTGACCGGTTTGAGGTCGCCGGCCTTGACCTTCATCAGGCGGGCCTTGTGACGTCCCTCTTCGGCAGCGAATTCGAGAAAGGCCTCTCGAATGCCGGGCCTCTCGACCGTATTGGCCAACTTCGAATACATCTTGGCCGCCTGCTCTTCACGCTCAATGGCAAAATCCAGAATCTCTTCGGCGTTTGAAAACTGCATAACTCCCCCAAATCTCTGTCGTCGGTTGATTGTCACTCAGCCGGGATGTTTTCTCAAGGCAATTCGTCGAACGAATTGCATGGGCCCCTTCGGGGCGGCCACAAGGGGCAGGCGTCCCAAGGCCTCGTCCGCCTGGGCGGACTTGCCAACGGTGAGGCCTTGTGCGATCATCCGCCGCCGCTGCGGTCGAGAGCCGCCGGTTGGAGGTTCGTCATGGTGTGGAAGTTGCCGGTTTCAGGGCGTTTTCGCGTTGTTGTGGACTATGGGCAGATCATTCTCGGAGAAGGCTTCGCCCCGGCTGTGACGGCGGCGTGAGGGGGAGCTGGAGATTAATTCTCAATCTTGAATTCTTAATTCTTAATTGGGAAACGCGCGGGTTTGGGAATGTGATGGCTATTGGTGTTCCCGCGGATAGAAGGCCCTTCCCCTTGCGATGAGAATTAAGAATTGAGAATTCAAAATTCAGAAGTGCTGCGTGCACTTCCTCTCCCTCCAACCTTGATATCCTCCCCTGATGACGGCATCGATCCCTTCATGGCGCCTGGTCATCGACGGTGATCATTCGGGGGCAGAGAACATGGCGCGGGATGTCGCGATGCTGGGGGCCGTGATTACGGGAGAAATCCCTCCGACCCTGCGGCTCTACGGCTGGTCCACGCCGTGTTTGACCTTGGGTCGGCACCAGGATGATGACGCCGCCGATGCGGATTTCTGCCGAAGACATGGTATCGACATCGTCCGGAGGCCGACTGGTGGTCGGGCTGTACTCCACCATCTCGAACTGACCTATTCGGTTGTCGCACCCCTGGGTCAGGGTCCACTGCCCCGGTCGCTACAGGCTGCATATTGCCTGCTGTGTTCGGCGTTGGTGGAGGCCGTTCGTTCCTTCGGCATCGATGCCGGGCTGACCGGAGGCGAGGTCAATCTCTCCCTTCCCGGGCCTCGTACAACGGTCCCGTGCTTCGAGGCGCCGGCTGGGGGCGAGGTTGTCGTTGGCGGGCAGAAGCTGATCGGCTCGTCGATGCGGGCACGTCAGGGACACATCCTTCAGCACGGTGCGATTTTATTGGACTGGGATGGGCGCCTTCAGGCTGGTGCGATGGGGCTGCCCGATGACAGTTCGCTGAGGCCCCATGTGACGACCTTCGCCGAACAACTGGATGCCGTGCCCAGCAGCGAGGACCTGGTGGAGACCGTGGCGAGGGCGTTCGAGAACACCCTGTCGATCGTATTCAGTCCTGGATCATTGGGCTGATTGCTATCCTTCGTGACGAGGGTCACCGTGAGAGTGGCAGCCACGGCCTATTCTTGAGATCAGCAATTGGAGATGGGAGAAAAAATGAGATTGTTTCGCATTGGATGCTGTGTCGCCCTGATAGTACTTGTGAACCTGACGGTCGGAGCCCAGATGGTGATCGACCATCAGTGCAGGGATTTGGGGCTGATCCCCGAAAGCTGGATCACCCAGGCCCAGACGGATCTTCACATAGCCTACCAGCACACCAGCCACGGTTCACAGTTGGTCACCGGGCTCAACGCTCTGGAGGCGTTCCCGCCGTTCGGCGACACCTACCGGTGGTCGGACGATGGGTCCGTTGGATTGGATCTTGATGACTACGGTATCCCTTGCGCCGTATCCGACCTCAGTGGAGACGTTCTCGACGTGAACGGCGTTCTGCCGTGGGTGACGGGCACGCGGGCTCTGCTTGACGATCAGGCCAACGACCACATCAACGTCGTGATGTGGTCGTGGTGCTCGATCAACGGCCACGAGGCCCAACTCTACGTCGACAACATGGAGATCCTGGTGTCGGAGTACCCCGACGTTGATTTTGTCTTCATGACAGGCCATGCCCAAGGTCAGGGTGAGGACATGACGCCGGACAGTGTGCACTACAACAATCAGTTGATTCGGCAGCACTGTACCGACCACGGCCGAATCCTGTTTGATTTTGCCGACATCGAGGCGTTCGACCCTGACGGAAATTACTTCTGGGATCTGGCGATGTGGGACAATTTGAACTATTCAGGGGGCAACTGGGCGACAGAGTGGATTGCAGCCAACCCCAACTCCGAATTGGCCCAACTGACGACAGGAAATGGTGTTGACGGCTATGACGGATGTTCCGGTTGTGCCCACTCCAATAGCCCCTCGTATGCCAACCTCAACTGTGTGCTCAAGGGGCGGGCGACCTGGTGGATGATGGCCCGTCTGGCGGGCTGGTCCGGGACGGAGGTTCTCTTTGCCGACGGCTTCGAGACGGGGGATACGTCAGGGTGGCAGTAGTAACGAGGGGGAGCAGGGGAGAGGGGGGAAGGGGGAGAAGAGCACGCTCGTTCGGCTGAGGACGTCGTTGCTGGAGCGCGGGGCTCCCGCCCCGCAACGGTTTTCTGGGGACTCGATTTGTCGCGGCGTGTCTCGCCCGCCAACTCGGTGTACACCTCATTGTGGTGACTTTTCAACCATTGCATATTCTTTCGTATACGTTACTCTATCGGGCGTTTGGAGGTGCGGATGCATCGTTGGGTCATCATTGTTGTCATCGGATGTCTGGTACCGGGAGTGATCGGGGCTGGTGAGGCCAAGCGTGTGCCTCAGGAGTATCTCGACTCGATCGTCGACGACATTCCCAATCCCTTGCCTCGAGGGTTGGCCCCGGGAGAAACGGTGCCGATACTCGACTGGGCCTCACGTATGCCATTGACGCCGCCGAGCGGATCAGTGACGACCCCGGCCGAGTATGAACTCAACGACGGTCTCCTGATTAGCTGGGGTTCATTCAACACACTTTTGACCGAGGCTGCGGTGGCAGTGACGACGGGGACCGAAGCCACCGTGTGGATCGTCGTTCCCAATGCCGGCACCCAATCATCAGCAACGACAACGCTGTCAGGGGCAGGTGCGAATATGAACCAGGTGGAGTTCATCCTTTACACCACCGATTGGGTGTGGATGCGGGATTATGGCCCGCGTTTCATATCCGAAGACAGCACTCGGGCGATCGTCGACCATACCTATAATCGGAGCTCCCGTCCCAACGACAACGCTTTTCCGGATCATTTGTCTGCCGAGTGGGGAGAGCCGCAGTACGATATTCCCCTGGTCCACGGCGGAGGCAACTTTCATCTCTTCGGTGACGGCGAGGCCTTTATGACTGAGCTGATCCTCGACGAAAATTCGGGCCTGAGCCCCCAGGATGTCGAGGATCTCTTTATGGACTACGAAGGTCTGGATTTGACGATCATGCCGCCGTTTCCTTCATGGTACGACTCGACACAATGAATAGCGTTTTATCCATCGTGGCGGGCTGAGAGGATGATAGTGCGAAGGTG
>JAOZPW010000187.1 GCA_029932545.1 Thermoanaerobaculales bacterium
CTCGGCGAGCGCGTTAGCAACCGAGTCTCTGCCGGCGCCGTAGGCCGCCGAGGTCATTTTCCTCAAGGGCCACGCTCTCCCGATTCCGACTCTGGTGCCCTTGAGGAAAATGCACCGAGCGGGGGCGCGAAGCGGCTCCGAAGGCCGGGGTCGGAGACCATAGAATTAGACAGTGTCCCCTATAAATCACGGCGTCGATCCCGACATCGTTGTCGAGAATGCCCCGAGCGACGTCCTCGCCGGAAGGGATGCCCAGTTGGACAAGGCGATCGAAAGCGATCCGAGGCAGATCCCTGAACCACCGCCGGATCCGGACAAGAGCAAATAGGGGATACCGTCAGCCTTGTTGTTCACTCATACGGCCAGATGGTGGTTGGATCTCCAGTTGTGTTGTCGATGACCGAGGCATAGGTCAGGAAGGCGGCGTTCGGTGTCTCGGTCCAGACATCGACAAAGCCCGCGGCTATACTGTCCCCAAATACAGGATCGAGGGTGAAGGCTCTGTTCCACTGGACGTTGGAAAAGGGGACCAGGGTCAGGCTCTTCATTCCCAGTGAGACGCCCTGCATATTGAAGAACTCAACCGTGATCGATATTTCACCGGTGCCGGCGTTCATGAAACCGAGGTTGGTTCGAAATTGGTCATTTTCGAACAAGAAACCCAGGCGAGCCTTCTCGCCGGTGGAGATCTTGGCAGGCGAAGAGCCCCGTCTGCCGACGATGGTCTGCCCACAGGTGCCCAGGTCACCCTGGTTGTAAGTGCGGCTGACGATTCCTGCGGCATCGGCATTGTCGACACAGACGTTGATGGCGCCAACGCCGCGACCGCCGGAGAGGCTCTTCCAGACATCGGAATAGGCCACGGCCTGGTTGCCGCCCAGGGTGAAAGGGTCGCTCATGGCCACGTCGGTGTTGTCTCCTCCCCGCGGCAAGAACTGGAACCGATAGGTCAGCGGATCGGCGCCCAGATTGTTCAGCCCGAGATCGGTTGCCCAAAGCGACTGACCGGCGCCGGTGGCCGAGGCGGCAGCGGCGATCCAGACCGGTGTGCAGTCGAATGGGGCGCCTCCGAGGACCTGGTTTGTTGCAAAGGGCCAGATGGTGGTTGGGTCGCCTGTTGTGTTGTCGATGACCGAGGCATAGGTCAGGAACGCCGCATCAGGCGTGTCCGACCATACATCGATATATCCAAGATCAACGACATCGGTCGTGACGTGTCGAAAGGCCTGGTTCCACTGGTCGTTGGAAAAGGGAAGGACATCGACTGTCTGGGTCCCCAGAGAGCTTCCCGCCGCATCGAAGAACTCGGCGTTGACGGTGATGTTGGTCGCGCCGGCGTTCATGAAACCGAGGTTGGTTCGGAAGCGGTCGTTTTCGGTCAAAAAGCCGAGGCGTGCCGTGTCACCGGTCGTGATGACATTGCCTGTCGCCGCAGCCTTGACGCCGACGATCGTTTGGCCGAACGAGCCCTCCTTGCTGGTGTTGTAGGTGCGACTGGTGACTCCTGCGGCAGCAGGGTCACTGACGCAGACATTGATGGCGCCTCTGCCTTGGCCGCCGGTGGAGAGCCTCCAGACATCAACGAAATTGGTGCTTGTGTTGGGTCCGAGGGTGAATTCATCGGTGAAGAGTGCGTCGGTATTGTCTTCGCCACGGGGTAGCATCTGGAGCTTGTAGGTCAGGATTTCGTCGCCACGATTGTTGATGCCAAGATCGGTAGTCCACTGCGAGTCGCCTGCGCCGGGACTGGATGCGGCCGCGGCGATGGAGACGGGGAAACATGCGGGGACACAGATCCGGGCGATCGCCATTCCTGATCTCGAGGCGGCCACAAAAGCGTATCCGGCCTCCGGAATAACGGCGGTAACGAAGCCTGGGGAAGAGATGGATCCGACCTTGACCGGAGCGGTGGGTGTTGCGATGTTGATGATCCATATGTCGTCACCGGGGGCACTGACGTAGGCTAGGCCTGAGGAAATACTGAGACCGGAGGAGTAATTCGGCATATCGAGGAACCCGATCTCCACCGGCTCTCGAGGTGAACTGACATCAATCACACGGAGATCCCCATCCACGATGAACACATATCCGCCGGCTACCTCAACGGATCTAACCCAGTCGGGCCTCAATAAACTTGCGATCTCAGTGGGTGATCCGGGCGTGGTCACGTCGATCACGCGGAGACCTTCGTGTTCGTCCGCCACGAAGGCGTAGCCCCCCGATATGGCAACGTCAACCGCGTAGCCCGGCGTGTCGATGAACCCTACTTCGACCGGTGTCGATGGAATGGAGACATTGATGATCCGCAATCCTCCGTCGAAGTCCGCAACATACGCAAGATCACGATCGACAACGAGGTTGAACGCATATCCTGGAGTGTCAATGTGACCGACTTCAGTAGGAACAGATGGTGAGGAGATGTCGATCACCCGGAGGCCGGAGTCACCGTCGGCAACAAATGCGTAACCCCCCTGAATTTCGATGCCCACTGCTGTGCCGGGGGTGTCGCAGACCCCGACCTCGACGGGTTGGGCAGGTGTGGATACATCCAGAATCCTCACGCCCCCCTGTCCGGAGGCGGCGAAGGCATGGCCGTTCGAAACGGCGATATCTCGAACGTTTCCCGGCATTCTGACGACACAGGCTTCGACCGGTGACGAAGGGTTTCTGACATCAATCACCCTCAGGTCGCGAAAGTATTCAAAGAGATACACATGGCCGGCGGATACAACAGGGTCGTAATTTGGAGTGTCGGGAGGGTTGAACAGCCCGAGCTCGACCGGTGAAGAGGGCAAGCCGACGTCGATCACATGAAGGGTCCCCTGATGATCGGCAACAAATGCCAGGTCGTCGTAGGCGGTAACCGCAGATATGTACATGTACGGTACGTCAAGGAAGCCAACCTCAATGGGCGAGGCTGGAGTGGTCACATCGATAATTCTGAGACCGGAATCTCCGTCTGCCACGAAGGCGTACCCGGAGGACACATCAATGCGTTGGGCAGCCCCGGGCGTTTCGTGGAACGTGACCTCGATTGGAGATTCGGGCGTGCTGACGTCGAAGATCAGGAGGCCAGGGCTGCGAAAACTCGTCGGAAAGGAGGCCAAGTAGAGGTAGCCTTCGCTGACAGCGATGTCGGAGGTCAAAATACTGAAACTTGCAACAGCCACTGGAGAGTTTGGTAGGCCGACATCGATGATCTGAACGCCGGCAGGACTGCCGAGGACGTATGCGTAGTGTCCGGAAACGACAACCTTCCAGATCTTTCCTGTTGTTTCAAAAACGCCCACCTCGACCGGAGATGCAGGTGTGCTGACGTCAATGATCCGAAGGCCTGCTTCAGAATCCGCGACGTAAGCGAAACCGTTGGATAGGGCGATGCCTGTGGGAAATCCAGGAAGAACGATCTCCCCAACCAAACGTGGCGTCTTCGGATCGGAAATGTCCGCAATCTGAAGAACAGTGCCGTTGCCGAAGTAGACTAGATTACCCGAAATCGCACCGGCATACGCGGATCCGTAGGGCCATCGTCCGACTACTTCGGGACAATCCTGGGCGGAGGCTGGCGAGGTATTGAAGACCACCTGAATTCCCAAGATTATGAAAAGGGCCATCATCGATATGGTTTTCGGTGCGTTGGTGGACATCGTGCCTCCCTCGTGCTTTTCAAAAGAGACTACGAATCACGTTACTCAGCCGTCTACCGTGAACTTACAGGGCGAATTTACAGAATTTACAGGTGAATTTACAGGGGACACTGTTCTTCTCCATCCGGCTTTGACACTGTCTCCCCTCCGGGAAATGCACCGAGCGGGGACGCGAAGCGGACCCGAAGGCCGGGGTTGGAGATCTGAGAGGGACAGGGACTGCGTTAGAGAAAAGGAGAACCGGTGAGTTCCCGTACCTCTCAAGATCAAACTGCACCATGATCCGCACAAAGTCGGGAAGGTCAGTGTCCCATATAATTTTGCCCCAACCCCCGAAAGCGCCCAAAACGCCCAATCGGGAGGTGCCGCTCTTTTCCCGTTTTCCCAAGGTAGACGGTCTGAAAGGGGAGGCGTTGCGGAAAATGGGAAGAGTGGCAGTAGGCCGCCGAGGTCATTCAGGGCCACGGAACCCAGGCGTCGGTCGTCCCGTCCTCGAAACCGTCGGCAAAGATCAGATCGGGGTCGCCGATTTCCTGAATACACCACGGGGTGTGGGCAGCGCGAAGGCTGTCGATGAATGTGACGACCCGAGAGTGGAAGAGAATCTGATTGTCTCCACAGCTTCTCCAGTGGCAGTAACTCATTATCGTGCCGGGCCCACCCGGGGGGCACGATGTCGTGCCGGAGTAGCAGCCGCCTTCCTGGTTGTAGCACTCATCGATCGGTGGACTGTAGCAGTGGGTGTGGTGCGACCCAAAGTTATGACCCAGTTCGTGGGCGCCGACCCCAACGTTTTTAGCCATGGGGACGCCGGCATTTTTGAAGGGCTCAAAAACAGAATACCCACCGCCGGTACTTTGGTGCTCACAATAACCGTCCAACCAGGCGATGCCGGAAGACCCATAATCGTTGGAGGACTTTCCTGAAAGCAGTTGGGCCAGGACCCGATCGATGTGATCGTAATTGGCTGCCCAGTAACTGCCGAACTCGTTGAGCATGGCTCCACCGGCCGGATATTCACTGACCGAGAAGGGATCGGTGTTGAACGGTGGCCCGCCGGTCCGCAGATAGGTCGTACCCACCAAAAGACGCAGGGACAGATCCCTCTCATACATGACGTTAGACTGGTTGATGTAATCGGCGATCCAGGTGGTCGCGCTGGCGGTGTTGTCGCTGAATCGATAGTGGAGCCACTCCTGATCGGTGTCGAAGGCGATCACCGCCGAATAGAGGGGTTCGTCGGTGGTGGCCTTGAGCGCCGGCGGGAAGGGCGGCAACGACGGGAGTTCTTCGGCCGAAAGGTCGGGGGGAAGCCGGTCGGTGCCGCAGCTGTAAACCAGCGGTGGCGATCCGGGTGGCCGCAGGGCCTCCGGCGTTCCCAGGCGGTATGAGGAACTCGCCTTCAAGACTGACTCGGCGATGGCGTTCACTCCACCGTGGCTTCGAACTACCCCGCGAAAAATCCCGGAAGCCGGGTCCACCGACAGGGCTATTCGAATGTCGGGATCCCAGATGGAGACCCCGCGGAAGAAGAGCCGGTCAGAGCGCGGAGCTTTGTGCTCACCCTGTTGATCGACAACGATGACTCGGGCGCCTTTGGCGTAGATCTCAACCCGTTCAAGAGTGACCAGGTGGCGTACCCCTGGTTCGATGGGGAATTCGGCGACGGTGACGGACGAGCCCATCTGGGCCGAGCGAAGTGCCTCAGTGACGCCGCTGGGCACAACAAATTCCTCAATGAAGGTGTGGCTTTCCTCGTTGAATACCAGATCACCCTCAGGAATGGTCAATTCCAAGTCGGCGGAATATATGGGGCCGCCGATCACAATTCCGACAACGACGGCGAAACAAACGATCAGGTTTTGTGAAGATTTCATGGCCTCTCCCCTAACAAATATAGGTCCCCAGGTTTGATTGTGCAGTAGCGGAGATCACCAAAAAGGGGCGGAAAAAATTCTGCCCCCCATGATAATTGTCTGCCTATCGCCCCGAAGGGGCGCATGTAATCCGTTCGACGGATTACTCGATGTCGAAGCTGACGCCCTGCGCCAGCGGCAGTTCGGTGGACCAGTTGATCGTGCAGGTCTGGCGGCGCATGTAGGCCTTCCATGCGTCGGATCCTGCCTCGCGGCCTCCGCCGGTTTCTTTTTCACCACCGAAGGCGCCGCCGATCTCGGCGCCCGAGGTGCCGATGTTGACGTTGGCGATGCCGCAGTCCGAGCCTTCGTGGGAGAGGAAGCGCTCGGCGGAATACATGCTCGAGGTGAATACTGCCGAGGATAGACCTTGATCGACAGAATTGTGCATTTCCATCGCTTCGTCGAAGTCCGAATACTCGAAAACGTAGAGAATCGGGGCGAAGGTCTCGTGGCGGACAATGTCCATGCCCGGGTGGGCCTTGACGATCGTCGGCTCGACGTAGAATCCCGGACGATCGACCCGGCCGCCTCCGGCCAGAATCTCGCCGCCTTGTTCTTTGACCTTGTCCAGTGCGGCGAAATGGGCCTCGATGGCGGCCTGGTTGACCAGGGGACCCATCAGAATGCCGTCTTCCAGGGGATCGCCGATGGTGATCGAACCGTAGGCCTTGGTCAGTTTCGGCAGCAGGTCACCGGCAATGTCTTTGTGCAGGAACAAACGACGCAGGCTCGTGCAGCGCTGTCCGGCGGTGCCCACTGCGGCAAAGAGGATGGCGCGGAGTGCCAGGTCCAATTTGGCGTCAGGTTCGACGATGATGGCGTTGTTGCCGCCAAGTTCCAGAATGCTGCGTCCGAAACGCTTGGCCGTCGTTTCCGCGACGTGCCGTCCCATATCGGTCGAGCCGGTGAAAGAGACCAGGGGCACGCGTTTGTCGTTGAGCATGGTCTCGCCGACGCTGCGGCCGGGACCGATGACCAGGTTGAAGACACCGGAGATGCCGTTGCGCTCCATGACGTCGTTGCAGATATTCTGCACAGCGACGGCGGTCAGCGGGGTCGACGAGGAGGGCTTCCAGATCATGGTGTCGCCACAGATGGCAGCAAGGGCCGCATTCCATGCCCAAACGGCGACGGGAAAGTTGAAGGCCGAGATGATGCCGACGACGCCCAGGGGGTGCCACTGCTCGTACATCCGGTGGCGCGGTCGTTCGGACGTCATGTTGGGACCGTAGAGCTGCCGCGACATTCCAACGGCAAAATCGCACATGTCGATCATCTCCTGGACTTCACCGAGACCTTCGGAGTAGACCTTGCCCATCTCCAGCGAGACCAGGCGCCCCAGGGCATCCTTCTTCTCGCGCAGGGCATCACCCAGCTGGCGAACGATCTCACCACGCTGGGGCGCGGGCATCATGCGCCATGCCGGGAAGGCCTCGTGGGCGATGGTGGAAACCTTCTCGTAGGTGTCCTTGTCGGCCTGGACGACGGATGCGATGGTCTCACCGGTTGCGGGATTGACCGAGGCCAGAACCTTGCCTCCGGTGGTTTCGATCCATTGGCCCGTGCAGGCGCCAGGGTTGATTTCTTTCAAACCGAGTTCATTGAGAACCGTTGCGATATCAGACATTTTCATTCCTCCAGCAGCCGGTCGCTGCGCGCCGGAGTGTAGCATTCTCGCGGAGGGAAGTCCGTCTTGTCTTTTTGGAGGCGCAGAGTGATTTGAAGGAGACCGATACGACCAAGACAAACTCCCCTCCGCGAGGAAGATGCGCTCCGCGCATCTGGGGCTCAATTCAATGGGATCAACGCTGTCTTTTGGCTTTGAAGACCCGGGCAGGAGTGTCGTTTTCCGTTTCTTTCCCTTTGTCAAATTCCTCTTCCCACTTCTGGACCTCGTTTGGCCGAAGTGGGGGCTTTTGGCGAGGTTTCCCAGGACGGGCCTTGGCGCCTCGACGGCCGGTCCACTGGGCCAAGGTCCGAACCAGTGCTCCCCGTTCTCGGGACCTGGCCGCCAGTCCGCGGTCGTTGGTGACGACGGACCAGGAGCGGGCGGCGGCGCCGGACGGCAACTCGCCGATGATGACGTCATCGGCGCTGGTCTGGCCTGAGTAGAGGATGGTCACCTGTCCCAGGTTTTCCGTTGCAGGACTGCCGGAGGGTGGTGGTCCGTCGAATACAACTGTGACTGAGATTTTCTCGTGGCGTGACTGATCTAATACTGTCTGTCTGACGGCCTCGCGGGACCGTTGATGGGACGGCAAGCTATGGAGCAGGTTGTTGCCGTCGATAATT
>JAOZPW010000188.1 GCA_029932545.1 Thermoanaerobaculales bacterium
CCTGCCGGTTATTGCTTCTTCGGTCGAAAGAAACCACGGAGTCGGCCCAATGGTTTTTTCCCGGAGAGAACGGCATAGTCTTCATTGGCCTTGGGGTGCTTTGGGTCCAAGGACAGCACTTTTTCCAGCGCCTTCTTCCGCCGTTTGGTATTGCCGTGTCGAAGCCAAAAATCTGCCAGCTCCAGCCACGCGTCGACGAAGTCTGGGTCGACCTCCAATGCCTTGTGAAGGGTTCGCAGGGCTTTGGTATCCCATTTTGGATTTTTCAGTTGTAGCTGGGCCAATTTCAGGAGAGTTTTGGGACGTGCTTCGATGGTACAGGCCTGTTCCAGCATCTGGAGGGCGCTGAAAATTTCACCATCTCGTATCAACTCGTCGGCGCGCTTGAGGTTGGCTTCGACCAGGGCGGTACGCGCGTCGGAATCGACCACGGGAGTCTTCGGTTGACTGTCCATCTGGTCACGGTCTCTGGCGACCCTGGCCAGAACGGTGTCATATCGTCGCCTTTTCGCGGGATCCCCGAGGACCTGGTAGGCGTCTTGTACACGGTCTTGAATCGTCTCCAGCCAGGCTCTTGCGTCTCCCAAATGAGGTTCCGAGGTTCTGGAGATTGCATACTGCTGCCGAATCGAGGTCCAGGCGTCGATGATCTCCTCGTCCGTGGCCGTCCGAGGGAGACCCATGGCCTGATAGTGGTCAGTCCGTGGCGCCGATGCCGCCAGGTGCTCGATCTCCGTGCGCTCGTCGTGTTGCTTTTCACTCCACTGCGAGGCAGCCTCGCCCTGCACTTCGGCCTCGCTGTGATCGGTGGCTTCGTCCCCCTGATCGATCGTAATCAGTCGAGCTATGACCAGCGAATAGATTGTGGCAATGGCCTCGTTCTCGGATATCGAAGCACCCCGAATCAAATCCTGGAGTCGGGGCCGACCATTTGCACGACTGAGGATGAATCCTTCGGTTGGGGTGACATCGAGGTCCGAGATTAATTTATCGAGGTCGCCGTTCGGCCGTACACGGCAACCTCGATCTGCAATCCGCCTGCTTTTGGCCTCGGAATCTTCAAAGGCCCTGGCAACGTTCAGGAGAACCTGGGTGGTCGTCAGGTGGGTCAGCGTATCGAGATGGATCCCCTCCGGTTCGTCGAAGAACTCGGTATAGGCCGAGGTATCCGCAGCCGCCCGACGGATGATGGTCAGGGCCAGGTCTTGGAGTTCTCCTTCCAACTCGGATGCACTGATGAAGCCCCTGGAAATCAGGACCTCTCCCAGAGGAGGTGCGTCGGCGGTGGCCTGGGTCAAGAGCGCCTGGGCGCGGTCTTTTTCGTCCAACCAGTGCTTTTTGACCAGGAACAGCCCCAGCTTCTCTTCTTCCAGAGTCGAGCGGGCTGCTTTGACTCTTCCATCGACCAGTACGATCCCGCGGTGGGCCTCGGCGCCCATTGCGGTCAAAATGCCTGATGCTTCCCTCTGAACCAGGTCACTCAATATCTCCGGAAGTGGGCGAGTGACATAGTCCTGGAGACGTTCGTCAACAGACACGGATCAGCTGCCGTCCTGGATAGTGTCCGAATTCTGGTCGATTTCTACGACGTGGGGATCGAAACCCTCACGGAGAATAGCTTCCGGCACCTTGTCAACGGCCGCCAGGGCCTCGGTTTGTGAAGGGAAATCACCCCAGACCAGTCTCCAGCATGTCTCGTCGCCCGCCTCGCCACCCCCCGCAAGGGCGATGGGCCTGACATCATCGTGCCGGCGAGCTACCTGGAGCAGTCGCCGGTATTCGTGGGGCTCGCATCCAAGATCGACGGCGACCGCCCAATGTCCGGTGATCTCAGGTTGGATTGGGGCCTTGCTTTCTCGAAATCCAAACCACCACGTGGCAATACCGGCAGTGGCAATGACGATGGCGGCAACCAGCACCAACAGTGGTGACAGTTTTCTGGGCTGACTCTCGCGATCGAGTCCGGCCTGAGGTTCCGGTTCCGCAATCAGGATTGGGGCATTTTCGGGCGTTGCGGCCCGGACAGCTTCGAGCATTCCCGAAGCAGTCAGTGCGGCCAGGAGCTTGATGACATCGGTGCGGTCATGTGGTGATCGTGAGGCTATTTCCTCCGCGGTTCGTTGTCCTGTTATCTTGGCGACGATCAGATCCGCTTCTTCCGAGAGGCCCAGTGGAGCGTAGAGATCGAGGAAGCCGTCGGTCCGGCGCAGGAGAACGTCAAGGCTCGGCAGGACGGCCGTTGGGGTTGTGCCTTCGGGATCAGAGAGCACCATTTCCACCAGGACGTGAGTTGCCGATATCGAATTCTTGGATTGTGACTGCTGGAGCTGATCGACCAATTCGAGGTGCCGGTCAGACTGCAGGAACCAGGTTCGAAGATGCTCCTGGAGCAAGCCCTTGGCGGCGCCCATGGCCGTTGCCTCGGGGATTTCGTTGGCTGCGGCCAAGGCAAGAGCTTCAGCAACCAGGTCTGCCTCCCCCAAAGGTTCGCAGTCCAAGGCCCGTCCGAGTAGTGAGGTGTCAATACCGGTGACGCCGACAATTCGACCATCGCTCAGCGCCATCTCAAAGGCAATATCCGAGGCACTCAAGTGTGCACTGCCTGGCCTGCGTTCAGCGACCCACCGCCCTAAACGCCAAATCACCTGTGGATCGTTCATGGTGGAACTCTAAACGATCTGTGCCTGGGGTGTCCAGGAGCCTGTGGGCATAGGCCTTCAGAGCAATCGAAAAAACAGAAGGTGTTGGTGGCCTCTGCCCACAGTCTCCTCGTTGCGCTGCGCGCGTCTTGAGAAGGATTCTTGGGTTGAAGTCATTTAAAATCATGCTTTTGCAAAAAGGAAGCAGTTCTTCTCTCAGAAAAATTAACAAAAATCAATTGCGCCTCATTCGCGATTTGCAGCCGTGTGAGGGTTTCCGGCCGGGCCTCTATGGTTCGACCTCTTCCAGGAGGCCGAGAAATTCTTCGTAGGGCAGAGCCTGCCAACTCTCGGCGGAGACTGCTCCCTCGGCTCTGGAGATTAAGGAGACTTTGTGGGCCGCCTCGATGGTCGGGGCTTCATAGATATCCATGAAATCGTATGGCCCGAGAATGGCGTAGTGGGCAATCCACGTAACCTCTGGGCAGGCGGACTTGACTTTGGCCAGCCACGCACGACCCATGGCCCGCCGAACCTTGGAGTCCCGGACAGATTCCGGCGATAATTTGGTCATCAAAACGAACTTCGGCATGACATACCTCCTCTTTGGTCTCATACCAGTGTAATGCCTACCGCGTCGGAAGCGGAGGCAAGAAGAAACAGGGTGCCCTCATCCCGATCCCGAGCCGTTACCGTTATCGTTTCCGCCGTAGTTTGTCACGGCCTTTCGATGATGTTGAATAGGGAGTTACTGACAACTCTGCACTTCAGGCCCCGAGCGGCATACAATGGCCCGGTGAAGATCATTACGACCCACATGTCTGCGGATTTCGATGCATTTGCCTCTGCGGTGTGTGCTGTTCGCCTCTACCCGGACCACCGTGTGCTCTTTCCCGGCTCGATGGAGCTGGCCGTACGGCGTTTCAGGGAGGAGACCGCTCTGCCTTTCCCGGAGGTCAAGCTCAAGGAAGCAAGACGTCATAGGCTGGAGCATGCGGTTGTACTGGATACCCCCGATCCCGCCCGTCTCGGTGAGGTGTGGAACCTGATCGAGCAGTCGGGATGCCCGATTACCCGCATCGACCACCATGGCAAGAACGGCAACGGGCTTATGGCCGACAAGGTGGTTTTCCGCCGCGTCGGCTCGACCTGCACACTGCTCGTTGATCTGTTTCGCAGCCAGAAGATCGATCCGACTCCGGAAGAGGCATCGCTGTTGTTGATGGGTGTGTACGAAGATACGGGATCCCTTTCCTATAGGGACACTACGCCCGAGGATATGCGTGCCGCTGCGTGGCTCGTAGAAAACGGTGCGTCCTTGGAGTGGGTCCGGAGGTGGGTTGGAAAGGGCCTGGATCCTGAGCAATTGGCCCTGCTGAACGCCATCGTTGAGGGTAACGAGGAACGACGCATCGGAGGGGTCCCGGTCGCAGTCGCTACAGTCGAGGTGGAGAAGTATTACGAAGAAGCTGCCGCGGTTGTCCACCGGTGGATGGAGACTTTCCACTTGCCGGTCGGCGTCGTATTGATGGTTCGGGCGCCCCACGTCCAGATGATCTTGCGGTCGCGGTTGGCGGGCCTGGACGTCGGGAAGATCGCCCGTACCTTTGGCGGTGGGGGTCACGCCACGGCAGCCTCGGTCCGGATTTCCGACCGGATGGTCGTTGAGATTCGAGAGGACGTGTGGCGTCGGATGGAGGAATGGATGCCTCCGGCCGAAACCGCCGGCGCTGCCGCTGGGCGCCACATCTTTACCGTTGATGACGATGTGACCGTCGGTGCGGCCAAAAAGAAGCTCAACGAACGCAGAGTCAACGCCCTCCCGGTCGCCGGGGTCTCGACAGGCGAACTGGTCGGAGTCGTCACCCGGCAGTTGTTGGACAGGGCTGCGGCACTTGGCCTGGATCATCGTCCGGTCAGCACCGTCATGCAGCCCGGTGTGCCGAAGGTTGATGTCGGAGCGCCGCTGGAGGAACTGGGTGACCTCTTTTTGGAGGGATCTCATCGTTTTGTCGTTGTCACCGAAGGAGAAAAGGCCGTTGGCCTGTTGACTCGGATGGAGCTGTTTCGCAAGCTCTTCGAGAAAATGCCGGCCGCCGGCGCCGGCTTGGACCACCGGATGGCTGCGCTGAGGCCGGTGACCCAGACGGTCACTCGAATGCTGCGTGAGGTGGCGCCTGAGTGGGTTGGGCGGCTTCTGGGGTCTGTCCGTGATGTTGCCGGCACTTTGGCATCGCCGACCTATTTGGTTGGGGGCGTCGTCAGGGATCTTCTCCTTGAACGTGCCAACGAGGATGTCGATCTGGTGGTGGAAGGCGACGGTATCGAGGTTGCCAGAGCATTGGCCGAGAAGCTGAACGGGCGGTGTCATGCTCACCAACCCTTTATGACCGCCGTGGTGACGTTGCCGGATGGTCACACTGTGGATGTCGCCTCGGCACGGACCGAGTTCTACCGAACCCCCGCAGCCCTCCCGGAAGTAGCGACCTCGTTGATTCGGCAGGATCTCTATCGCCGGGATTTTACGATCAACGCGCTTGCCATTTCTTTAGAAGGTGAACGTTTCGGGCAGTTGATCGACTTTTTCGGAGGGCGTCGGGACCTCAGTCACAGGGAAATCCGGGTTCTGCATTCGCTGTCGTTCATCGACGACCCCACTCGTGCGATTCGAGCCGTCAGGTACGCCAGGCGGCTGGATTTTGAAGTGGCCCAGGATACGGGGCATTTGATCCGGACAGCGGTTTCGGAAGGGGTTTTTGACCGCCTGTCCGGCCAGCGGCTGCGTCGGGAGTTGGAACAGCTTCTGGTCGAGCCGCACCCGACCCCTTCATTGGCGTTGATGGCCGACCTCGGATTGCTGGGAGCCATTTGCCCCGACCTGGTATGGGATGACCGATGCTACGATTTCCTTCTTGAGGTTGAGGGGCAACTCAGCTGGTATCTGTTGGAGCGGTTGGGCGACGCGCCTCCTCCACTCTTCCTCTTTCTCGGTGGATTGGCGTCAGCTGCTGGAAGCGAGGTACCGGCCCGATTGGCCGAGCGGTTGAGTTTGACTGGAGAGTCGGGGCGCCGGATGGCCGGTCTACCCAGCGCGATCGGGGGACTCAGGGCCGTCACCGACCCGGGAACGCAACTCAGTATACGGGTGTCGGCGGTTGAGAGGGTCGGAGGCGAAGTACTGCTGTTGGCGATGGCCGGGTTGGAGATGGATGGACGCCATCGACTGGCCGAAGCTGCGGAGGCCGCCGTTCGACGACCGGGAACCGTCACCGGTCGGCATCTTCTTGATGCTGGAATTCCAGAATGCCGCCACATCGGGCCGGCAATTGTGGCGGCCCGGGATGCGGTTCTCGACGGAGTCGTCGATGAGGCTGCCGCACTCGACTTTGCCGTCAAAGCCGCCCGGGATCTGATGGAGGCGGAGTCATCGTGAAACTGTTTCTGGTGCTTGCGATGACTCTCGCGGTCGCCCCGGTGATTGCCGGACAGGAGGTTCCGAACGTCATTATCGAACGCCATTGGTTCCATGGTGACCGGGCCGTTCGAGTGACGCTCTTCGACAACCAGATGGCGGTGACAACGGTCCGGGAAAAGGGGAATCAGGTTTTCTTCAGGCAGATGACTCTGGATGATGGCGAGTACGAGATCTATATCAAGGCCTTTGCCGAGGTCGCAGGCAACGTGGGGGCCGAGGGCCGGGATCCGTTGGGAGCGATAGATTCCGGCGCCAAGATCTCACTCAACCTCCCTGGTTTTGCCCCCTCGTCTTTCTCCTATTCGCCGATCCAGATGCTTGATCTGCCGACCGCGCGACTGGTTGCCGTCCTGGACGATCTCCAACAGCGGGTCACCGAGGTCAGCCCCTCTGAGGAAGCTCTGCGCCTGTGGGTGCCGGCCGTTGATGATCAAGTAGAGCTCTTTGTCGGGGGTACGGCCACGGTCACCGAAGTTCGCGAGAATGGGCTGCTGATCATGCAGCAATCGGGCACCGGGATTATTCTGGTCGTTCCACGGGAAGAGTGGTCCATGATTATCCTGAAGGTTCTGCCCCGGAGTTTGTGACCTCTGCTGCATCCGGCGGCCATTCCTGGTGATCGCGGCTGCCGAAGTGTTACCGTCATTGACGGAGGTTTCGATGCGAATTCTGAGTCTTCTGGTGTGGATCTTCCTGGTGGTCGTTCCTGGGTTGTCGGCGGGAGAAACGGCAGTACAGGAAGAAATCTGTGTGCTCGAGACCTCGATGGGCACTATGGTTTTTCGTTTCTTCGAAGGGGACGCGCCCGAGACGGTGGCCAATTTCAAGCGCTTGGTGCGGGAGGGCTTCTATGACGGTCTGCCGTTCTACCGGGTGGTTTCCGGTCATGTGATTCAAGCCGGTGATGGTGGAGAAAATGACAAGCCCCTGGTCAAGGGAGAATTTGGCGCCTACCCCCATGTGACAGGCGCTGTGGGCCTGGCCCGTGATGAGGATCCAGATAGCGGCAGCACCGAGATCTACATCTGCCATGCACCGCGGCCGCATCTCGACGGCAGGTACGCGGTGTTCGGACTGGTTGTTGAGGGATTTGACGTTCTGGAGGCCATCGGGCAGGTCGAGGTGATCGAAGACTGGGTCGGGGACGAGAAGAACATCGCGTTCCACAAACCGACGGAGGAGGTCGTCATTGTGAGGGCCTTTTTGGAAAAGAGGGTTCTGGGCCCCGTTGAAACGCCTTTTTCTTCAGAGGAGACACCATGACAGCGTCGAGCCGGTGGATTTTCGTAGTTGTGGGCATCTTGCTGTGCAGCGTGGTTGTCGGCGCGGGTCTTCTGGCATTGGAGGCACATCTGGCGCCCTTTCCGGGGTCGGGCGACGATCCCGCGGTCGCCGATAGAAAACTGGACGCCCTGGAAGCCTCCACCTTCCGGTGGCAGGCGATCTATCTCCCACTGATGCAGTTGGGAATTTGTGTCGGCATTGGTCTCTTGATTTCCGGGCGGTTTGCCTGGCTGCAGAACATCGGCGCATCACTCTATGTGCTCGGCCTCGTCTTTGTGCACCATGCAACCGTCAGCTTCAAGAGTGCCTATATTTTCGTGCCGACGTACTTGGCGCTCGGGGCGGTGTTGGCAACGGTGGTCAGGTGGAAGGCGAAGGGAAAAGGAGTTAATTTTCAATTTTGAATTCTTAGAGCCTCTTGCAAAAAGCCGCAAGAAGAGCAGCCACAAAA
>JAOZPW010000016.1:0-10615 GCA_029932545.1 Thermoanaerobaculales bacterium
TGGGCGAAATCCTCGGACGAATCAGCGTCGAGGAGGCCCGGCAGTTGGATAGGGCCCTGAAGATTCAATTCTCTCTGGCCTGATTCCTTGGAGTCGGTCCCTGAGAGGGGCAACACCGAGAGCGAATGACTGAGCCCGTGGTATCCTGGTTTCAGAGCTATCGGAAGAAGTCGGGTACTAGGTGAGGTGTATGGCAACCCTTTCGTCAGCCGCAGGACTTCGCGCCGGTCAGAAGGTTGGGGCGAGGAGAGTCCTCAGTTTCGGTAGAAGGGTAACCGCCGCACTTCTCCTGCTTGGAATCCTCGTTGTGCCGGCCTGGGGAGCGGAAGTCGAGGATCCTGTGACCGGGCTGTTTGCTCCTGTCGGGGCAGAGTCCCTTGCGTGGTGGACGGCTGACGCTGGCGGCGGTCGCTCTCTCGGCCCGAACCACATCGCCGTCGGCACCATCGGCCAACTGGATGCGTGTCGCATGGCCGGTGGTGGTCTCAGCCTTGAGGCGGGCTTCTGGGCGGCTTCAGTGGTGACGATCTTCGGTGACGGATTCGAGTCCGGCAACCTCGAAGCGTGGTCCAACTCCGTTCCGGCCGGAAAGGGGTTCCCGGCAGCGTACCCGATAGTCATTGTGTCCCGAAGTACGGTGGCGCAGCCCCGATCGAGGGCGAGCACTACGCCCCTCCTCATCGACTTCCAGGGGCGGCTCACGGATGCAGCCGGACAGCCCATTCATGGCACGGTTGAGGTGCTTTTCACGCTCTGGGATGCTGCGGTGGACGGCGTGGCCGAATGGCAGGAGCAGCACGCCGCTGTTGAGGTCACGCGGGGCCTGTTTTATGTCACTCTCGGCTCGATCGACCCTGGTGGGAACCCGTTGACGCCGAAGCTGTTCGGCGGGCCCGCCCTCTGGCTCGGCGTGGCCATCGAAGGTGGACCTGAGATGACTGGGAGGCAGCCCCTCACCATTGTTCCGAGAGCACGCCGAGTTGCCATCACCGACGGCGTCGCCATGGGCGGACTGACCGGTGACATGATCGGTGCCGGCGAGATCCGGTTTGAACTGCTCGCCCCCTCATGCGCCGAGAACCAGGTGCTGGTGATGACGGCGGCGGGATGGGAATGTGGGGAGTACGCGGGCCAGGTCGCGCCGGCCGGGTAGGGGGGCAAAACGATGAGCACGACCATGATCACACGACGCGAAGGCCTTATGGCGGTCGTCACAATTCTGGCGTTGATCGGCTTGACCAGCTGGTTGGGCGCCTCGTCTCGAGTCGCCGACACCATGACATACCAGGGTCGGCTCACGGACTCTATTGGCATTCCGGTGGACGGGGAGGTCTCCCTGACACTTTCCATGTACCACGTGCCGGAGGGGGACTCTCCCCTGTGGACCGAGAGTCACGCCACAGTCGAGGTCGTGGAGGGAATCTTCACCGTCTTCCTCGGCGCCGTCGTGCCGATCCCGGAGGAGGTCCTGGAGGTGGAGGAGCTGTGGCTGGGTGTGGCAGTCGGCGTCGACCCCGAATTGGCGCCTCGTCAGCAGCTGACGTCAGTCGCCTTTGCCGTCAGGGCTGAGGAAGCCGAGGCCGTGGTGGAAGGTGGTGTGACCGGCGATATGATCGCCGAGGCAACCATCACCTTCGACAAGCTCGACCCAGTCTGCGGCGAGGGCGAGATCCTCATTATGACTGGGTCCGGGTGGGCCTGTAGCGAGCCGCCGTGCGACAGCCAACCGGAGGTGTGCGACGGCGTCGATAACGACTGCAACGGCCAGGTCGACGAGGGGTTTCCTGGTCTCGGCGACACCTGCGAGGAAGGCATCGGCGAGTGCCGGCGCGTCGGCCACAATCAGTGCACAGTGGACGGAATGGGCGTTGAGTGCAATGTCACCGCTGGTGATCCGACTGACGACATTTGTGACTACCTCGACAACGACTGCGACGGTGTGGTCGATGATCCCTTCCGGGCCGGAGGCGTGTACGGCCTCGACACCCATTGCGGCAACTGCGCCACCGACTGCACTACCATCTACGCCAGACCCAACGCATTCGGTGTTTGTAACACCATGGGCCCGCCGACCTGTGCGATGACCTGTTGCAACGTCGCCACCTCCGGACACGGGTGCGACGGTCTCTTCGACTATTTCGACCTGAACTGGATCCCAAATGACGGTTGCGAGTTCCAGCTCAGGGGCGATGCGATCTATGTATCGGCCGACGACCCGGGTGCTTCGGACCTGGGTGACTGTGGCCTCGGGCCTGAGGGTACCTCGGGAGGCGGACCGCCCCACTATCCGTGTGGGAGCATCGATCGAGGGATGGAAAGGGCGTTCGTGACCGGCCGCGACACTGTGGTCGTGGCCTCCGGACGCTACGAGGAACAGATTGAGCTGAGAGATGGTCAGAGCCTTATCGGCGGTCATCATCCCGTCACATGGGCGTATGACCCGCACGTGAACCGAAGCCTCATCATCGGCCCGGCCGGGTCCGGACACAGAAAGGCTGTCGTCGGCAACGGCATCACCGCAACGACGCTGTTCCAGGGTTTTGAGGTGATCGGTGCCAATGCGTCCACGCCGGGCGCAAACTCCTACGGAATCTATATAAAGGACTCGAGCTCGGGCTTGGTGATTGACTCGAACATCATCCAGGCCGGAGCCGGCGCCCCTGGTATGGTGGGCGCCAACGGCGTCCCTGGCGCGGATGGCCCGGGAGGCTCCATCGGTGCTGTCACCTACAATACGAATTGCAGCCCGGCGGGTGCCCCCATGAGTCCGGGTGGACCAGGCGGACAAAGTCAATGCCAGGATCCGAGCACCTATCCCCCGGGCGGAGGTGATGACGTATTCACAAGCACCAGCGGCGGCGATGGCGGCTCGAGCGTATGCCCCGACCGATACGTCCAGGAAGGTTCCGGCGAAACGGGCGACAACGGTGGTGGAAGCGGTGGTCCAGGTGGTTGGGGGCATGACAGCTCCAGCGGCAGTTGCATGCCAACCCCGGGAGCACCAGAGGCCGGCACGCCGGGGGCGTCCGCGAGCGATGGAGCCGACGGCTCTGGCGCCGTTGGTTGCTCAACACCCGATGGAACTCTTGAAAATGGCGAGTGGATGGCCGGCGCAGGAAGCGACGGCGGACATGGTGTTCACGGTGCCGGCGGAGGTGGTGCCGGAGCTGGTGGAGGTCAGTTCCTGGGCACGGGGGGTGAAGACATCGGTGGTTCGGGTGGTGGTGCCGGTGCCGGCGGCTGTGCTGGAGAGGGCGGATTCGGCGCTGGTGGCGGTGGCGCCTCGTTCGGATTGTTCGTGGTGTTTTCACCTCTCAATCTGCCAACCCAGCCTGAAGACATCCCTTCGATCACCAACAACAGAGTGAATCGTGGACTCGGAGCGACGGGCGGCGATGGCGGCTGGGGAGGAGCGGGCGGAACGGGCGGCGCGGGAGGACTCGGCGGAGCCGTCGACGGCCATTCCGGCCCCATCTATTGTGTTTTCCCCGGCGCCGACGGTGGGGCGGGAAGTAGAGGCGGACATGGTGGTGGTGGCGGAGGCGGTTGCGGAGGTGTTTCGTTCGACATCGCGGTGTGGAACCTCAACTCCGTGGCGCAGAGCTATCAAGCAAACAACACCTTCCCTATCGGTGGGGGCACCAACACCGGAGCAAACGGCGGCACAGGTGGTCTGTCGCTGAACACGGCGACGGGTTCCGGACAGGCTGGAGCGTCGGGCAGTTTTGGCAACGTCCTCCTCAAAGACTGATCCGCAGGGGTGCCACCCTTTGCATTCATAGCATGTGTCGATTGTCGCGCGAAGACCAAGAGATCCGACGATCAAGAGTGTCGATTCGTCACGTTTTCGGCCCTCTCAATCCCCAGGATTGCTTCAAGAAGCCGTCGAAGCTGGAGGCGTCTCACGACTTCCTCTGGCGCTGCCACATCGCGGCTCCGGCCCGGGGTCAGATCGAAACTTTAACCGGTCCCACTACGAAGAAATTTCGACCATTAGTCTGAAAACCTTGTATCCAGAATCTCCCGCGCATCGCTGACGATTCGTTCGATCAGCTCGGCGACGGTCGGGATGTCGTTGACCAAGCCTACGCACAGGCCGGCGGTACACAATCCTGCTTCTATGTCGCCGGTTGAGAGAACCTTGAGGCCGTTTTTGCCGCTGACCAGGGGTGCCAGTTCTTCGATGCCGGCGCCTTTGGCTTCCAGGGCGACGACCTTTTCGGCGATGGAGTTCTTCAAGACTCTTTCGGTATTGCGGAGAGATCGCATGACGTAGGTGGTGTCACCCTCGCCGGCACGCACGAGCCAGTCCTTGACATTCTGGTGGACCGGCGATTCAACCGTGGCGACGAAGCGAGTGCCCATATTGATCGCGCCGGCCCCCAGGGCCAGGGCGGCGATCAGACCGCGTCCGTCGGCGAAGCCGCCTGAGGCGATCACCGGGATTGAGAGTTCATCGACCGCACGAGGGATCAGGATCAGCGAAGTGATGTCCTCTTCGCCGGGGTGGCCGGCGCACTCGCAGCCGTCGATGCTGACGTAGTCGCAGCCGATCGATTCGGCCTTCTTGGCGAAACGCACCGAGGTGCACTTGTGAATGACCTTGATGTCGGCGCCTTTGAGTTTCTCAATAAACTGCACGGGGTTTCGGCCGGCTGTCTCGACGATGCCGATGCCCTCGGAGACGATCACGTCAACGAAGCCGTCGTAGTTTTTGGGCGCCAGAGTCGGCAGCAGGGTCAGGTTGACTCCGAATGGCTTGGAGGTCAGTTCCCTGGTTTGCTTGATTGCCGTTGCCAGCCCCTCGGGCGTCTCGAAGGTCAGGGCGGTCAGGATGCCCAGCCCCCCGGCGTTGGAAATTGCGGCGACCAGTTCGGGTTGGGAAACCCACATCATGCCGCCCTGAATAATCGGGTGTTCGATGCCGAGGTCTTTGGTAATTTGGGTTTGGATATGTCTTTTCATGCTGCCTCCCCTGCACTCAGGAAGTGAGAATAGCACTGCAGCGGGGGTCGAAAGGTCGAAATACAAAAAACGGGCGGGGTTAATCCCCGCCCGGAAATCTCTAGATTTGCATGCACCTCAATAGTCTTGGAATCACCCCTTCTAAACCCACGATGCGCGCAGCGCATCACCTGGGAGCCTGTGGGGCACAGGCAGGGGCAACGCTACCTTTCTCGGTAGCGCTGCTGGCCTGTGTCCTGCAGGGTCCCTACGAAACCTGATGCATATGAACGTCCTGCTGCGGGTAGGGGATCGAGCAACCGGCTGCCTCGAGGCCTTCCTTGATCTTTTTCGTCAGATCGAAACGAAGATCCCAGTAGTCAGAGCCTTGGCACCAGGGCCGTACGACGAGGTCGACCGAGGAGTCGCCGAGGTTCGAAACCGCAATCTGCAGTTCCGGTTCGGCCATGACGCGCTCGTCCGAGGTCACGATCGAGCGGATCGTATCCATCGCGGTCTGGATATTGTCGTCATAAGAAATGCCGATCACCAGATCAACACGGCGGGTGTCGTATCCGTTGAAATTGGAAATGGTGCCGCCCCAGACAGAAGAGTTGGGTACGACGATCTTGACGTTGTCAGTGGTCTTCAGGGTCGTGCTGAAGAGACCGATCTCCATAACCGAGCCCATAGTGCCGCCGATGTCGACGAAATCGTCCAGCTTGAACGGCCGGAAGATTAGCAGCATGACGCCCGCCGCGAAATTGGAAAGCGTGCCCTGAAGAGCCAAACCAACCGCCAGGCCTGCGGCGCCGAGGACGGCGATCAGCGAGGTGGTCTGTACGCCGAAAAGGCTCAAAACGGCGATGAATACTACGATCAGAATCAGGTAATAAACACCCTTGGAGAAGAAGGCCACCAGGGTCGGGTCAACTTCGGCCTTGGTCATGGCCTTGCGGCTGATACCTCGGCCCCAGGCAGCCGCGATCCGGCCGAAAATCAAAAGGGCAATGGCGCCGACGACGCTCAATCCGTAGTGGGTCAGATAGGCGGTGGCGCCGGCGAGAAGGTCCGCAAAATTGATATCCATGGTGATCTCCTCAGAACTTCATGACCAAGGAGGCCTTGGTCGTTGTATCGGTATCGTCATTGTCCCCGATCGGCTCGTTGCGGAAGCGGTACTCGTAGCTGAGGCGCAAGCCGAAGAGATCGGTCAACGAGGCCTCGAGTGCGGTGATCGATTCCATCCGCCAGTCGGCCGAGTCGTCGAAATTCGGATAGTAGCTCAGGTCCTGGGTCAGCTTGGCGTTGTCCGAGATGGTCCAGCCGAAGTGAACGGCCGCCAGGGCGCCCAGGAAGCTGGTATCAGGCTCGGGGGCAATGCGGTCTTCGTCAGTGTAGGTCAGGCCACCGTCGAATGAGAGGAAGATCTTGCCGTTGTCGACCGCCTTGTAGGTGGCGCCGGCTTCGAGCAGGGTTCGAAGGTCGAAACCGGCGAACTCATCTTTTTCCCCGCTCAGGCCTCCGAACAGGCTCCATCGGTCATTGATTTCCCTGATTCCGCGGACTCCGATCAGAGAGCGCTCGGCTGTCTTATTGCCGGAATCATCGGCCTGGTTGAAGAGGCCGTAGACCTCAAGACCCCACGGTGTTGGCCTTCGAAGGAAGGAAAAGTCCAGGCCAAAGCTCGAGGTGTCGGTGTTGCCGGTGGTTGAGACGTAGCTCAGGGCGCCGTTTCCGGTCCAGAGCGGCTCCGGGACCTCGGCTTCCGGTGTGTCCTCGGCGAATGCCGGCATGGAAACCAAAACGGTCGCTAAAAAACAAAAAACTGCGATTCTCTTCATAATTTTTCTCCTCATTCTCAATAAACACCAAGATAGGTTGAGATCTTCCCGGCGCCGATTTTCCAGTGTCGCGCGCGAGAGTATAGGGCTGGGAGGATACCCAGTCAACACAATGAATACAGTCAAAACGCTGAAGATCTGGAATTTTTAAGGTTATCGTTGTGCTATAACGTCGGGAACAGACAAACTGACTCAATCGTAATGATCTCCTCTCTGAGAGGCGATCGTGGCAAGCAACTGGATGAGACGAAAAGGAGAGCCGCAATGAGACGCACAATAGCCAGAACAACAATCTTGGTGCTGACCCTCGGCCTGCTTCTGGGCGCCGGCATCGTCCAGGCCCAGGACCAGCCCAATATCCTGGTGATCTGGGGTGATGACATCGGCCAGTCCAACATCAGCGCCTACACGATGGGCATGATGGGCTATCAAACACCCAATATCGACCGCATCGCCAACGAGGGCATGATCTTCACCGACTATTACGGAGAGCAAAGCTGCACCGCTGGACGTTCGTCCTTCATCATGGGGCAGAGCGTCTTTCGCACCGGCCTGTCGAAGGTTGGTCTGCCGGGAGCTGCAGGAGGAATGAAGGTGGAAGATCCGACGATCGCAGGCCTGCTGAAAAACCACGGTTACGCGACCGGTCAATTCGGCAAGAACCACCTTGGTGACCGGGATGACATGCTGCCGACCAATCACGGTTTCGACGAGTTCTACGGCAATCTCTACCACCTCAACGCCGAGGAAGAGCCGGAGAACGAGGACTATCCGAAAGACCCCAAATTCCGTGAGGAGTTCGGTCCCCGCGGTGTGATTCACTCCTTCGCCGACGGCAGGATTGAGGACACCGGTCCCTTGACCAAGAAAAGGATGGAAACGGTCGACGACGACACGTCGGATAGGGCGATCCGCTTTATAGAACAGGCGCACGAAGCCGGCGAACCCTTCTTTGTGTGGTGGAGCGGCACGCGCATGCACTTCCGGACCCACGTCAAGAAAGAGTTGCGCGGCATCTCCGGTCAAGACGAGTACTCGGACGGCATGGTCGAGCACGATATGCACATCGGTAAATTCCTCGAGCTCTTGGACCGTCTGGGCATTGCCGACAATACGATCGTCTTCTACTCGACCGACAACGGCCCGCACTACAACACGTGGCCGGATGCCGCTTCAACGCCCTTCCGTGGTGAGAAGAATACCAACTGGGAAGGCGGCTGGCGGGTGCCTGCAATGGTCCGCTGGCCCGGCCACATCAAGTCTGGTTCGATTTCCAACGAGATTATGCACCACATGGACTGGTTGCCGACCTTTCTGGCTGTAGCCGGAGAGTCCGATGTCAAAGAGAAACTGCTCAAAGGCCATGACGCGATGGGGCGTCACTACAAGGTCCATCTCGACGGCTACAATTTCCTACCGTTTTTGACCGGTGAGACCGAGGCCGCACCGAGGCATGAGATCTTCTACTTCTCCGACGACGGTGATCTCACCGCTCTGAGGTATGACGACTGGAAGGCCGTCTTCATGGAGCAGAAGACCGTGGGAACCTTCCGGGTCTGGATGGACCCGTTTGTTCCGCTGCGGGTACCGATGATTTTCAACCTCCGTCGTGACCCGTATGAGAGGGCGCCCATCACGTCGAACACCTACTATGACTGGATGCTCGACCGAGTCTATCTCCTGCTGCCGGCTCAGACGTTCGTCGGTGAGTTTTTGATGACGTTCAAAGAATTCCCGCCGCGCCAGAAGGCGGCCAGCTTCAGCCTGGACCAGGTGATGGAGAAGCTCGCTCCTGCTGCTAATTGATGAATAGAACGATAATAATTCAGTGAAAGACGCCGTGCCGAGCACAGTGTTCGGCGCGGCTTTTTGATAAGGGAGAGCACGATGATGACGAAGAAGTCTTTTGTAGTTGCCGCAGTTCTGGTGGTTCTTCTGGGAATGGCGTTGGGATGCTGCTCGAAGTGTGAGCAGGAGGGCGTGGTGGTGGAGACAGACCCGCTGCCGTCGTGGAACGAGGGTGCGACCAAACAGTCGATCGTCGATTTCGTAACACGCGTGACTGATGAGGGCAGTCCGGACTTCGTGCCTGCGCCGGAACGAATCGCCACCTTCGACAACGACGGCACTTTGTGGGCCGAACAGCCGATGTACTTCCAGTTGTTCTTCGCGATCGACCGGGTCAAGGCCATGGCTGGAGACCACCCCGAGTGGAAGGACGAACAGCCCTTCAAGGCGGTGCTCGAGGGTGATATGGAAGCACTTGCTACAGCCGGAGAACATGGTCTGCTCGAGCTTGTGATGGCGACCCACGCCGGCATGACGACCGAGGAGTTCGAGGCCATCGTCCTGGAGTGGCTGGTGACGGCGAAACATCCGACGACCGGCAGGGCCTTCACCGAGATGGTCTTTCAGCCGATGTTGGAGGTGCTCAATTACCTACGTGCGAACGATTTCAAGACCTTCATCGTCTCCGGCGGCGGCATCGAGTTCATGCGGCCGTGGACTGAGGCGGTTTATGGGATTCCTCCGGAGCAGGTGGTGGGATCGAGCATCAAGACGAAATTCGAGATTCGTGGAGAAACCCCGGTGCTCATTCGCCTACCGGAGATCAACTTCATTGACGACAACGTAGGCAAACCGGTCGGCATCAACAGCCACATCGGTCGGAGGCCCATCGCCGCCTTCGGCAACTCCGACGGCGATCTCCAGATGCTCCAGTGGACCGCAGCCGGGGACGGGGTCCGCTTCATGCTCTACGTGCACCACGATGATTCAGAGCGCGAGTGGGCTTACGACCGGGATTCCCACATCGGACGGCTGGACAAGGGACTTGAAGAAGCCGAGGCCGGTGGCTGGACGGTGGTCAGCATGAAGGATGATTGGGCCCAGGTGTTTGCTTGGGAGTGATGGTCGGGTGCCGGACTCTGCTACCGTCTCCAAATGATGTGGCCACCCTCTCTCGTCGAACCGGTCTTTCGCCCCCCGTCTGAGGCCCGCTCGCTGATCCTTCAGCTGACCCTCGGGTGTTCGTGGAACCGTTGTACCTACTGTGCGATGTACCGCAGCAAGGATTTCAGTGTTCGGCCGGTGGAAGAGGTCCTCCAGGAAGTGCGTGGGGCGGCCCAGGGAATGCCCAGAGTACGTCGGGTTTTTCTTGCAGACGGCGATGCGCTGGCGGCGCCGTTTGACGGGTTGGCCAGAGTTCTCGGCGAGATCAAGGAAAAGCTGCCGGACGTGCAAAGGGTGGGGATCTACGGCGATTCGCGGTCGATTCTCAAGCTGGGAACGGAACGACTCAGCCGCCTGAGGGCTCTCGGTCTGGGCATTATCTACTTTGGCCCGGAAACCGGAGACGAGACGACCCTGAAGGCAGTGGTCAAGGGTGCAACGGTCGAGCGACAACTCGAGGCGGCGTGGGCGGTCCGTCAGGCGGGAATCAAGCTGTCGATGATGGCGCTTCTGGGGTTGGCGGGAGTGGAGGGTTCCGAAAGGCACGCCCGTGCAACAGGGCGGTTCATCGCCGCGGCCCAGCCTACCTATGCCGCTGCCCTGACGGTGACCCCGGTCCCGGGTACCGAGATGCATGATGCCTTTGAAAGCGGTGCCTTCGAGCTGCCGGATCAGTGGGGCATGCTCTCAGAACTGCAGTGGATGCTCGAGGAGATGGAGGGCTACCGCGGTCCGTTCCATGCCAACCACGCCTCCAACTACTTGCCGCTCAAACTCCGCCTTCCGAAAGACCGAGAGTCGGCGATTGAGTTGATCCGGGAGACCTTGGAAAGCCGTGACGAGAGCCGACTCAGACCGGAGTGGCGCAGGGGGCT
>JAOZPW010000016.1:10715-15597 GCA_029932545.1 Thermoanaerobaculales bacterium
GGGCGCAAAGAACGCAGAGGAAACACAAGGGAATGTTTCATTTCTCATCTTGGCGATCTTTGCGAGATTATTGTATTTTCCGGGTTCGTCGGCGGGCTTGCCAGTCTCTTTTGGTTCGTTCTAATCTTCGTCGATCGGAAGATCGCGGTGTGAGTGCCACACACGAAGGATGACGACCGCATCGTTGTCCCGTACCTGGTAGATCACGCGGTATGGACGGACGATGATCTCTCGGTAGGCCTTGATTCCGATCTCGGGCACGACTCGGCCGGCCTCCGGAAAGTCGGCCAGATTTTCGACGCCCTTCCGGATTTTTGACGCGAGGCGCCGTGCGGCGTCCGGGCTATCACGGGCCACCCAGACTCGAATCTGCTTGAGATCATCCAATGCAGGACCGGACCACAGGATTTGCCGCTTAGCCAACATCCCCTCCAAAGGTGTCGAGGATCGCGACGGCCTTCTCGTGGGAGTGGAGATCGCGGGTGGCAGCTGCTTTTGCGCCTTCTTCGATCGCATCGAGGAAGGCCTGCCGTTCAACCAGCCTTTCGTACTCATCGACGTCCAGCAGCACGGCGACGCCGCGCCCGCGTCTGGTGAGGAGCACGGGCCTGCGGGTCCTTCTGATCTGGCCGATGATCTCAGCACTGCGGGTCTTGAGTTCGGATACCTGTTTCACATCCTCAGAAAATCGTACGGGTAAGGTCATGGCGCCTCCGATGGTCCTGTATATGGCCCCATTCATAGTACCACAAGTGACCTCGAATCAGAGACTCTTGTTTTTCCCGGCCTGAACTTCAACAGATGAAACGTGGGGCCCTCAGCGCCGTGCCTCTTTGAGAGAATTCTTGGAGGTCGATTATGAGACGAGTTTCGGGTTTGATGTATTGGAGTGTTTTCGCACTGGCATTGCTCGTGGTGCCAACGCTGCGCGGGAACTCTGTGATGGCTTTTGGCCTGAATGAAATTGAGAAGGGTTTGCGCTAAAAGCAACCTTCACGCAGATTCGACGTACCTTTTCTTGATGTCGCATTTGGTGGCTCGATTCCGAGCGGTTCTGCGGGTAGGTACTTTTCTGATCGGGACCCTCTTCGGGCCAGGGCTGGCGGTGTTTGCATCAGACGTTCCGTCCAACCCGGAGTGGATTCCCTCCACCGAGGAATCGATCGTCATCGACGGCGTCGTCGACGAGGCCGCATGGGATCACGCGTGGAGCACGGAACTTCCCGTCGAGGTTCGCCCAGGCGAGAACACCCCTGCACCTGTGCGAACGCAGGTGCTGGTGACCTACTCAAAAACTGAGCTCTACATTGCGTTCAGGGCTTTCGATGACGACCCCGAAGCCATCAGGGCTCACTTGAGCGACCGGGATCAGGCGTGGAACGACGACTGGGTCGGGGTTGTACTGGACACCTTCAACGACGAACGGCGGAACTATCTCCTGGTGGTCAATCCGCTGGGTGTGCAGATGGACAAAATCGAGGCCTGGCCCGATGGAGGCGCGGTGTGGGACGGTATCTGGCATTCGGCGGCCGAGATCTTCGACTGGGGATGGTCGGCAGAGATGAAGATTCCCTTCTCGACTCTGAGGTTCCAGAGATCGGACGGGCCACAGACCTGGGGCTTTGACGCCATCAGGGGATACCCCCGCAGTGTCTTTCACCGCCTGGGGGCGTTTCCGCGGGATCGAAACAACAATTGTTACCTCTGCCAATCAATCAAAATCGAAGGTTTTGAGGGAGTATCACCGGGGAAAAATCTGGAGATCGTTCCGACCCTGACTGCAGCGCGGTATGAGGAACGCAGTAGTTTTCCTGAGGGTGCTGTTGACCTCGAGGATGACGATGTACAGCTGGGCATCACGGCCCGTTGGGGTCTGACGCCCAACCTGACCCTGGCGGGCACGATCAATCCTGATTTTTCACAGGTCGAAGCCGATGCCCGGCAGCTGGATATCAACCAGACCTTTGCGCTGTTCTTTCCCGAGAAGAGGCCCTTCTTCATGGAGGGGGCGGACTTCTTTGAGACCAACCTCAATGTCGTCTACACCAGGATGATGCATGATCCGGCGTGGGGCTTGAAGCTGACGGGGAAAGAAGGGGTGAATACCATCGGCGCCTACGTCGTTGAAGATGATGTCACCAACCTCATTATCCCCGGCAGTCAGAGTTCCGATGTGACCTCGCTGGACAGGTCCAACACCTCGACCGTCTTGCGCTACAAAAGGGACATCGATGACCGGTTCACCCTGGGCGCTTTGGTGACCGATCGACAGGGTGGGGATTATTACAATCGCGTCGCTGGTGTCGACGGAGATTTCCGATTGTCGGATACTGACCGGATCTTTGCGCAGTTCTTGGTCTCCGACACACGCTATTCGGCCGATGTCGCTGAGGAGTTTGACCAGCCCGATGCCGCTTTTGACGACTGGGCTGTAGATCTTCTTTATTCACATGAGACCCGCACGTGGTCTTTCTGGGGCTTTTTCCGGGACGTCGGTGAAGGATTCAGGGCGGACCTTGGCTTCATGCCAAAAGTTGACTTCCGCCACAGTGAGGTCGGCGCCAATTACAACTGGATCGGAGAGGAAGGCGACTGGTACTCCCAGATGGTTTTGATCGGCATGGTCAATTACGTCGAGGATCAGGCGGGTCATTTGCTGCGCAATGAAGCTGCCGTCAGGTTCAACTACGAAGGTCCGCTCCAGAGCCACGCCTTCGTACGACCGAGCCGAGTCCGGGAGGCATTTGCCGATCAAATCTTCGACCTCGAGGAGATCTTCCTGCATATCTGTCTCAAACCGGATCGACATAGCCACGCATGGATCAATATCATCGACGGTGACAGGATTGACTACACCAACGTTCAGGCTGGGGAGCGCCTCAATATCGATGCGGGATTCTGGTACCGATTTGGATCCCATTTTCGGATAGAACCCCATTTTACCTTTGAGAACATGGACGTCGATGAGGCCCGACTCTACGAAGCCAGGATCGGGCAGCTCGAGGCCTCATGGCAATTCAATGCGCGAGCCTTCGTGCGGGCCATCGTGCAACACGTCGAATATGACTTCAATACCGCTCTCTATTCGGACGATCGAGATCCTGAGTTCGAGCACCTCTTCACCCAGTTGCTGTTTTCCTACAAGGTCAACCCGCAGACGGTGTTCTTCCTCGGCTACTCGGACAACTCCCAAGGGAACCAGGACTACCCTTTGACGCAATCTGACCGTACGATCTTCGCCAAGGTCGGCTACGCGTGGGTGTTTTAGCCCGGCTGCGCCGGGCGCTGTCAGCTATCGGTTTTCAGCTGTCAGTTGGCGCCTGCAGAAATCATGAAATAGTCACAAAGAGGCAGAGAAAGAGAGGCAGTCGGAACGAAGACGGTTCAATTATCTTCTTGTTCTGGCCACAGGGCGAATCTGCCTTTTCTGGCATGGGTGTTGCAAAAGACGTAGAAGCCCGAACAGGGCCGGTGAGGTTGTATGCGGATTCAGACACGGATATTTTTGGTTCTCTCACTTCTGGTGCTGGCAGTCGTCGGTGTCCAGTTGTGGTTGCACTACCGTCAGATGCAGGCGGTGGAACGGTCGTTGGGCTCGGTGGCCACCTCAGTCGGTAAGGACCTTCTGACACGCCAGATGGAGGTCATTGAACGGCTGGGTCTTATCCAGGAGCCAGCGACCGGCGATGCTGAAGAATGTCCGGACGGTACATTTATCACGCACGATGTCACGGTTCAGGTGGTCGGTGATGAGGCAGTACCTCCGGCCAAAGGGCTGCATAAGATCATTCGGTGGAACGGCGCTCATGGCAGTGACGATAAATCGCTCAGTGCTGAAGAGATCAAGGTCGTCATGCGGGCTGACGTTATTGCAGCAGGACACACTGAGGCCTTTCTGGAATCCGCGGGGGTCATTCCCGTGGATTCGGGATTGGTGACCAAGGTCATTCACCTCGAGGTCAATGACGAGCGACCTGAAATGATGATGATTTTCGGCGACGAAGGCGATGTGACGGAGATTGAAATTCCGACCTCGGAAACGATGGACATCTTTCATACGACCCTGCGCAGCAGCCTGATGGCTTCGGCATTGCTGTTGGTCGTCGGTCTTGCAGCGTCGGCCGTCGTGTCCCGTCGCTTGGCCAAGCCTCTGCAGGACCTGGCCCGCCGTGCCGAGGAGATGGGCAGTGGAGAAGTCGGTCTCCGGGTTCCGGTGACGACTTCCGGGGAGGTTGGTGAGTTGGAGGCAGCTTTCGACCGCATGTCTGTTCGCCTGGGGCAATTGGAGACGGAACGTGAACAGTGGAGGCGCAGGGAACATCTGGCGCAACTGGGAGACCTCTCCAGGGGCCTGGCCCATACGGTTCGTAACCCTCTCCATACACTGGGCTTGGCCGTCGAGGAATTGGCCGGAGAGGGGGACGACCCCAGGGTCACGACCGCCCGAACCGAGATCCGCAGGATCGACCGGTGGATTCGTTCCTTCCTGGCCCTGGGTGCCGGGGATGCGGCCTCGGCCGTACGATGTGATCTGGTGGAACTGGTTCAAGAAGGGTTGCTCGAGGCCGGGCGCCAAGGTATTTCTATTCAATTGCAGGCTCCGGATGACCCACTGTTGGTTGAGGTCATTCCAACGGGGCTCAAGGCCGCACTGGGGAATCTGTTGGAGAATGCGGTTCAGGCCAGCGATGAGGGTGGCGCCGTCGCCGTCGCTATTTCGAGCCGGGAGGGCGGGGCTCGCATCGAAATTCGGGATCGAGGTCCCGGACTGCCGGATGCCGTTCGGGAGCGCCTGTACGAACCTCATCAGACGACGCGGCCCGGTGGAGCCGGCATGGGGTTGTTTCTGGCGCGGCAGTTGATCGAGGAGATGCACGGTGGG
>JAOZPW010000016.1:15697-25073 GCA_029932545.1 Thermoanaerobaculales bacterium
GTAGTTGAAGACGAACAGGCCCAGCGCCGGCTTGTGGCCGACATTTTGAAGCGGGACGGCCACGTGTTGGCTGAGGCGGCGTCGGTTGATGAGGCGCTTGTTTTGATGGATTCAGCGGTTCCTGATCTGGTGCTGTGTGACTGGCGAATGCCGGAGCGAGACGGCGGAGAGCTGCTCAAGGAGGTCGAGGATCGGGGCCTGGATTGCTCGGTCATCGTCATGACGGCTTACGGTTCGATTGCTCATGCGGTCGAGGCCGTTCGACTGGGGGCGGCCGACTACCTGGCGAAACCCTTCGAACGTGAGGCCCTGAGGCTCGCTGTTCAGCGAGTACTGAAAACACGCAGCCTCGAGGTGGAAAACCGACGCCTCAGAAGCCAGGGTTCACAAGCCGAGGGCTATGGTGAACTGATCGGCAAGGCGCCCTCGATGCAACTGCTTTACCGAACAATGCAGAAGGTGGCGGCGACCGATGCAACGGTCTTGATCGCTGGGGAGAGCGGTACCGGAAAAGAACTGGTGGCTCGTTCACTTCACAGCGGCAGCAACCGTGCGGCCGGCCCTTTTGTCGCCCTCAACTGTGCCGCCATTCCGGAGACGCTGATCGAAAGCGAACTTTTCGGCCACGAGAGGGGCGCCTTCACAGGGGCTCATCGACGGCGTGAGGGCCGGTTTTCCGAAGCAGAGGGTGGCACGCTCTTTCTGGACGAAATCGCCTCGATGCCGTTGCCTCTTCAGTCTTCGCTGCTCAGGGTTCTCCAGGAGCGGCGATTCACGCGTCTCGGTGGCACGGGAGAGATCAGCAGTGATGTCCGGGTCGTGGCGGCATCCAATAGAGACTTGCCGCAGATGGTTGCAGACGGGCTCTTTCGGGAGGACCTCTATTACAGGCTCAATGTCGTCGGCCTGGAGATCCCGCCTCTGCGTTCGCGCCGGGAGGATGTTCCGCTGTTGGCCGAAACCCTCCTGGAGAGGTCGGCAAGAGCTCATGGCATCAAGATTGGATCCTTGCCGGTGGAGATTCTGCGCCGGTTCATGGAGTACCACTGGCCGGGCAATGTCCGTGAACTGGCCAACGCCGTTGAGCGCCTGGTTCTCCTGGCGGAAGACGGCGCCCTGCAGGCCGGTGACCTACCACCCGAAGTGGCGAGATCGACCGTCGGGTCCGCGGTGCCCTTCCGCTTGCCTGCCGAGGGCCTTGATTGGGAGAGCATGGAAGGTGATCTCCTCCGTCAGGCCCTCAAACGGTGCGACGGCAACCGTGCCGCCGCCGCTCGGCTGTTGGGATTGGCGTACAAGGCCTTTCTCTACCGTCTTGAAAAATACGGTCTTGCCTCGGATGATTCCGATATCGGGACAGAGGGTCCCGATATGGGGAACATAACGAGAGGGTGAGGGGGAGAGGGGGAGATGGGGAGATGAAGCGCCGTTGGAACGAGATTGGAAGGTCACGAGTTGTCGAGTTTCAGAGTGCACGGACTGAGGACTTCAATTATCGAGGACAAAAGAGTTCGGGACGATTGGCTGACATTCCGGTGCCGTGGTCTGGTTCCCCCCCTCTTCCCCTCACCCCTGCTCCCCCTCCTGATTGGCATGACCTTTGCAATTCTTGGGAGTGGCTCGAACACGGGCACGAACTGGGAGGTTCGAAATGAAAGAAAATCGTTGGATGCAGGTTTTGTTGGCAGCCGTACTGATCATCATTGCGGGTGGCGTTATTGCGTTGGCCGAAACGGTTGACGTCGAGGTCGAGGTTGATGGAGATGCTCAGACCACGGTCGAAGTCAGGACCGACGACTCAATCGATGTTTTTACTGTGGACGATCTGGCTGACGGCGAGGAACGCATCATCGAGTCGGGCGAACATACGATCACCGTCCGCCGTGATGGTGAAGAGATCACCGTACTGATGGACGGCGAGGCTCTCGGGGGGGGCGATGGCGCCATGATCCAAAAGATGATCAGGATTGGCGAGCCCGGAGACGGCGACGAGAAGCAAATTGTCATGGTCGGCGGACACCATGGCCACAAGTTCATCGAATGCGACTCTGATGGGGAAGAAGGCATCAAGATCATCAAGATCCGCAAGGGTGATGGTGGTGAGGACTTCGTATGGCACGGCGACGGCGACGCTGATCTTGAGGAAATCCTGATCGAGTTGGAAGAAGAGATCGGCGAAGGTGAGCTTGCCGAGATCAAGCTGATCTTGGAGGGCGGCATGGAAGGCCACGAGATGATTTTTTTCGGGGATGACGAAGGCGCCGACCTACATAAGATCATCAAAATGGGCGGTCACCATGGTATGCACGGCGCCCATTTCGGCAAGGTCTGCTACCGTTGTGAGGAGACGGGCTCCATGTTGCTGGTTGATCCCGAACATGCAACCCAGGACACCTTAGTCGACCCCGCCAGCGGGTGCCTGATGAAAAAGATGGCCGATGAAAATCCGAAAGTCATCATGATCAAGAAAGAACTCAGGATTATCGAAGAAGACTGATTCAACCGACATTACGACAACAGGCCCGCGATCCGCGGGCCTGTTGTTTGAAGGATGATGCAGAGTGTCAGCCGGCAGACTCTTCTGCCGGGTCAACTCCCTTGAGATACGTATCAAGGAAGGTCAGCAGGGTGTTCCAACCCTCGATCCTGTTGTCGTTCTTGGTGAAGCCATGGCCCTCGTCTTCGAAGATGACGTATTCGACGATGCCCCCGTTGGCCTTGATGGCGGCAACCATGTCGTCGCTTTCAGCCTGAATCACTCTGGGGTCGTTGGCTCCTTGAAAGACGAGCAAAGGCTTGGTGATCTTGTCGCCGTGGAAGACCGGCGAGGTGTCGTAAAGAAACTGCTCATCGGTCTCGGGGTTGCCGATTTCGCGGTAGAGGGCTTCACGGAAGCTCTCCCAGTAGGGCGGAATGCTCTTGAGCGTGCGGACCCAGTTGGAGACGCCGAAGAGGTCGACGCCGACGTTGAATTCTTCCGGCTCGAAGGCCAGGGCTGCCAGGGTCATATAGCCGCCGTAGGAGCCGCCGATGATACCGATGCGCTCGGAATCGACCCAGTCAAGGGTCTTGAGGTACTCCTTGGCATCGATGCAGTCCCATAAAGGCTCGCGGCCGTGCTTGCCGTCGTCGGCGGCGAAGAAGGTCTTCCCATAGCCGGATGATCCCCTATTGTTGACCGCGAAGATGCCATAGCCGTGATTGAGCAGAAACTGTTTCTCTCCCGAGTATCCTGCGCGGCTTTGACCGCCGGGACCGCCGTGCACCCAAACCAGGACGGGGACTTTGTTGTCGGAACCGGCGCCCAGGGGCTTGAAGAGGGGGCCGGGGATGGTCATGCCGTCACGGGCTGTGAAGCGTTCAACGGAACTTGCAACCAGGTCTTCACTCTTAATTTCAGCAGTGAGGGTGTTGGTCAGCTGTTTCACCTCGTTGGCCTCTAGGTCAACGACGAACAGATTGCTGGGCATCGTATCGGACGAGACGTAGAGGCGGACCTTGTTCTCAGATCTGGAGAATCCTACGCTTTTCACCGTTCCTTCGGGCAACGGCGGAAGGTCAAGCGTCTCGCCTGTGGCGGTCCGTGTGATTGCGACCTTGGTATAGCCGTCTTCGTTGGTGCCGATCACCCGGAAGGTGTCGTTGCGGCTGAAGGAGACGTAGCTGACGTCCCAGTCGGTGGCGAAAACATTTTCGTGGGCTGCGTCAGCGAGACCATATCGTTTGAGGCTTTCGAACTCGCCATCGATATTGGTCGTGTAGTAGAGACTCAATCCGTCGTGACTGAAGTCCATCGCGCTGAAGGCGGCATCCCCCTCGTGCTCGGAGATCAACTGGGGCGTTCCTCCACGTTTGAGTAGATCCAGAACGAAAAGGTCGGAATCGTTGGTCGTATTGGTCTTCGACAGGGCCAACCAACGCGTGTCGGGACTGATCGCCGCGGGAGTCATGCCGGTTTCGTTTCGATAAAGAAGCTTCGGCTCGAGGTCTGCGACCGACCACTGGTACAGGTCGAAGAACCTGGGGTCACGGCTGTTGTTTGTGGTGAAGAAACTCTTGAGGTCGTAGGACCAACCGGAAAACTGTTCTCTGGTCTCGTCTCCCTGGGTCAGGTCGGTGACGGTGCCGTCAACATCTCGGAGGTAGAGGTGGTTGAGCTCGTTGCCGGCCTGGTCCCTGGTGAAGAGAATCCTCTCGTCCTCGGGGAAAAAGCCGATGCCGAAGGTCGTGTCGTCTCCCTCGGTGATTGCCGTCTGCTCGCCGGTTGCGATGTCGATGACATAGACGTTGAAGACGCCGGTTGAGTTGCTGGAGATCAGAAGCTTGGTCTCGTCGGGGTTGAAGGATCCACCACCAACCGCAACGGTTTTCATGAACTGTTCCATGGTATAGGTTTGGGAGGGGCCGGTGGCCGCTTCGTCGTCAGTGCAGGTATTGCAGCAACCGACGGCCATCAGGGCAAGCAAGATCATCACGAATCCGATACTGAGTGTTTTCATTTTCTTCTCCTTGTGCGCTTGACAAAAACCCAACGCTGTTCCGCTGTTCAACGCAGAATAGCGCGAAAAGTTGCAATTGGGGAGGGTCTAACCCGCCCCTACTCGCACCAGTTGCCACCCAGGGCCTTGGCTCGGTACATGGCCTCGTCTGCGGAGGCCAAGAGCGTCGAGATGTCGTCGCCATCTTTGGGGTAGACCGCGACCCCGACACTGGCGGTGATTCGGTACGGGTTGCCGTCGATATTGACGGATCGTTTGACGGCCTTGAGAATTTTCGCACCCACGTCACGGGCATCGTCGATGCCGGGACAATCCTCGATGATCACCGCAAACTCATCACCGCCTATTCTGGCGACAGTGTCGGAATCCCGGAGTGCAGCGGCCAGGTCTCGCGCGATCTCCTTGAGTACCCGGTCGCCGGCGATATGCCCGCCCTGATCATTGATGTCCTTGAAGTCGTCGAGATCAATAAAGAGGAGCACGAAGCAGTGCTTCTGACGTTCTGCTCGGCGAATGGTTCCTCCGAGGCGATCGAGGAGCAGACCACGATTGGGCAGGGCGGTCAGAGGGTCTGTGGTTGCCAGGCGGACCAGTTCCTCTTCGTTTTGCACTCGCCGAGTGATGTCCCGATTGATGCCGAGGGCGCCGCAGGGTTGTCCGTCGTCGTCCAGGAGGGGTACGACGATGCTTTCGATCCATCCGAGCGTGCCCTCCCGGTGCAGCATCTTGATCTCACCTGTCCACTTGCCGTCCTTTTCGACGGCGGCGAGGACCTCGGCCGTTCGATCAAGCTCGTCCTTGATGTGCAGGATGCTGACCGGCTGACCGACGGCTTCATCCCGAGACCATCCATAGAGGTCTTCCGCACCGGCATTCCAATCGGTGATGATGCCATCGAGGTCTGTGACGACGACAGCATCAAAGACGTGCTGGAAGGCTCTGGCTCTTTGTTCGAGAGTCTTGTGATCCACTCTACTGATCCCCCCCACACTCTCGCCTCAGCGGCCCGGCATCGTGTTCGGCGAGAGGGTTGGTCTGTATTGCCGACTCCAGGAGTCCTCGTGCGTCGATTACAGCCTTTGGATCTTCGAGCAGATGAAGAGCCGCACTGGTGATCATCGCCTGCCAGGATGCGGGGTTGAGTTTGAGGGCACGGTCGGCGTCGGCCAATCCGCGGGCCACTTCGTTCCGAGGCGATGCGCCGGCCTGTCTCAGAGTTTCGGCCTTCAGGCGGTGGACCTCTGCCGAGGTTTGCCAGGCCTCGGCGCTGGAGGAGTTGACTTCGAGTGCCTTTTGCACAGATGTGGCGGCTCGAGCCAGCGTGTCTCCCGGTGCCCGACCCCGGTCGAGGGCGGTCTGGGCGGCAATGAGCTCGAGAATGGCTCGTTCTTTGTGGGCGTATGCAAGTGAGGGGTTGATCGGGATGCCCCGGTCGAAAGCCTGCCGGGCACGGACCAGTATTTCCGTGGGATCGCCACCACGGACCAGTTCGGCTTGGGCACGGATTCGAAGGCTCATACCCAGATTGATCCATGCGTAGGCATAGCGTGGGTTGATCTCCAGGGCCTGGTTGAAGGATGTCTCGGCCAGGTCGAGGGCGGCCGAAGGATCGAGATCCGAGTGGTGTTCCCAGAGCGCCCGGCGAAGGTGGGCGATCCCGGCATTATTGTGGGCGTTGGCATAGCCGGGGCTCAATATCAGGGCCCGTTCGTAGTTGGTCAGGGCCTGCGTCAGGTCCAGCCTTGGGTCCACTCCGAGGCCGAGGTGGTACCGGGCCCTTCGGTCGTAGGCAAAGCCGAGATTGTCGGCGATGACCGGGTTGCTGGGCTCGATCCCAGCGGCCTGTTCCAGGTGGTCGATGGCCTGGGCCATCAACAGTTCGGGATCTCCGCCGTGGGAGGCCGAGTTGAGGGCCGCGACCATCAGGCTGCCCCCCAGGGCGTGGTGCCCTTCGGCGCTCTCAGGGGATATTTCGATTGCCTTTCTCGCTGCCTCGTCGGCCGAGGCGATGGCCGTTGCGGGATTGAGCCCCCGGTTGTTGAGATTGTCGGCTCGACGCCATTGCAGGAGGGCCGTCGCCTCCCAAGGGCCGGCGTCATGGGGGGCGGTCGTGCGAGCCGTTGCACAGGCCGTTTCGGCGTGGTTGAACGCGGCATCACCGCCGTCACCGTGACGCTCGCGGACCTCCATTTCCAGCAACCATCGGAGGCACAGGGCGGTCATCGTATCAGCGTCGGAGCGGGCGATCTCCAACGCCCTTTCGTAGGCCTTGCCGGCCTCTCCGAGATGATTCAGTGCCCCCTGGACATCTCCGTCACCTGCGGATCGCGTCGCTGATGATGCGTGGATGTCGCCGGAGAGTTTGGGAATTTTCCAGTCCCACGGAGCTTCGACAGCTGCAATCGATGCGGCCTCGAGACCGGCTGCGTGGCGACCCTCGTAGTAGGCGATCAGTGCCTGTGTCAGCGCCGGGCTTTCGAGTTCAGAGTGCCCGGAAAACTGCAGCAACTGGAGTGCGTGGTCCCTGAAGGTCAGAGCGGCATCTTCTTCACTGGATCGGCGCAACTCGGGGTCAGAGATGTGACGGGTTCGCCGGAGGGCCTTTTCGTAGGCCCGCCCCAGGGCGCGCCCGAGGGCGGTTGCGACCTCCGGATTTTGGAACCCGGAATCCCACGCGGTCTGGAGATCATCGACAGCTTCATCAACCTCGCCGAGGACCAGGTGAATTCGGCCGAGGGCGTAGCTGCTCGGCCCGCGTCCAATCTCGCCCATCGCCTTTGCGTCCCGGCGAATCTCGTCGATCATGCTGTGAACTCGCAAGCGTTCGGGGCTGGTGTCATGGCGAGGCATCATTGCGCTCAGGCGCACGAACTCCTCGATAGTGTTGACACGCTCGAGCAGGCCCTGGGCGATTGCGTTCTCCCGGGCGGATTGCCATCGATGGCGCAGGTCAAGGGTGGCGATTGCGGCGCCTGCGATCAGAACTGCCGCCAACGCTGTTGTCGCCACCGGGTGCCTGCGGGCAATCTTGGAAAGGCGATATACCAGGCTCCCCCGGCGGGCAGTGATCGGTTCGCCTGCGAGAAATCGGCGCAGGTCCTCGGCGACCTCGAAGGCCGAGTTGTAGCGTCGGTCCCGGTCGATTTCGAGGCACTTCAAAATAATGGTTTCGAGGTCTCGCGCGATCGCGGAATCCAGGTGCGACGGTGGGGTCGGTCCGGTTAATGTCTGGCCGTCGAGAATCTCAGCAAAACTTCCCTCGAAGGGCGCCCGGCCTGTCAGGAACCAGTACAAGGTTGCGCCAAGGCTGTAGATGTCTGAACGGGCGTCAATCTCGTCCGTCTTGCCGCGGAGCTGTTCCGGAGCTGCGAAGGCCGGTGTTCCAAGAATGGCCCCGGTTCTGGTGACGTCGTGGGTGTCAATTTCCCGGGCGATACCGAAATCGACGACGAAGGGGCGCCAGCCTCCACCCGGGGTCAGCTCGACCATGATGTTGGCCGGTTTGACATCCCGGTGGACCAAGTCGAGGCGATGGGCTGCGTGCAGGGCTTCGGCGACATCGGCCATGATCTGCGCTTTCTCGCGGATGCCGAGCCGGTTCCGGACCTCGGGGAGGGCGCCCCCGGCAACGTATTGCATGACGATGAACGGGTGGCCTCCGACCTCGCCGACCTCGTAGACCGGGCAAATACCTTCGTGGTCAACCCGGGACTGAATACGTGCTTCCCTGACGAATCGTGCGACGACGTCGGGGTCATCTCGTCTCAGGAACTTGATCGCGACGGTGCGCCCCAGCCGTGGGTCGTTGGCTCTAAAGACGTCGCCCATGCCGCCCTGGCCGATGAAATCTAACAGTTCGTAGCGGTCCCAATTCTCGACGGGCAGGCGGTCGAAGGGGTCTGTCTTTGTGAGATCTTGGGAGCCCTGTGCAGCCGCCTCACGCTCCAGGCGGGCGACGGCGGTCGGGTGGAGCAGGCCGGTTTCGACGGCGATCTCGATCTTGCGGACTGCATCGATGGACTTGGCGTCCTCGCCGGCTGCTGCGATTGCGTTCTCCAGTGCCGCAAGGGTCAGGAGTTCTCGTCTGAGGGCCAGTTCCAGCGTGGCTGCTGCCCGCCGTTCGTCGCTGGAGGCGGTTGACGACCAGGGGTCTGTGCCGGTCACCAGCTGTTCCTTTCGACGATTGTTCTCAGGCCTGCTGATGGCCGTCTGCCCGGTGAGTGCATCGCATCTCCGTTCTCGGCTGCAGTGTACACCGGGTCGGGGAGGGGGGAAGAGTGAAGGATGAAGGCGGAAGGACCTTCCGTCGGTGTAAGATTGACGTTCCAGTGAATAACGAGAATCCGTCGTAATCCGAGGGTCTCGGGTTCCTGGAAGTAGACATGGACACGGATTCGGTTGACCAGGGAGGGGATTATGAGGTTTGGGGCCGTGTTTTCTTTGTTCGTGCCGGGCGTTATGTTGGTGCTGCTGAGTCACCCTGTCGCGGCACAGACCGTCGTACTTACCGAGATCATGCAGAACCCTGCCGCAGTGGCGGACAGCGCCGGTGAGTGGTTCGAAATCTGCAACCAGAGTTGGGACCTGCCGGTTGACATTGACATCGATGGCTGGACAATCCGTGACAACGGCGCCGATTTGCATATCATCGACAACGGTGGGTCGTTGATCATCCATCCCGGTGAGGTCCTGGTTCTCGGGATCAATGCCGACCTCGCTACGAACGGTGGTGCGCCTGTCGACTACCAGTACTCCAATTTCATCCTCGATAATGGGTATGACGAGATCGTACTGCTCGACGGCTCGGGCGTGGAAATTGACCGTATCGAATATGACGACGGCACCACGTTCCCAGATCCTGACGGCGGCTCAATGGA
>JAOZPW010000189.1:0-4365 GCA_029932545.1 Thermoanaerobaculales bacterium
ACTGTTCCCAGACTCGCTTTGATCAAGAGCTTTTCTCGACTCAGGTCGACCGAAATCGGTTCTTTGTTCCAGGTTCCGACGATGTCAAGGCCTTCAAGTTCGAAACCCAAGTTGCCGATTGCATTCAGATCCAGTTCAATGGTCTCTTCGAGGAGCGGCAGTGACACATGTTGTGAAATCGCCATCGATACACCTTGGATCAGCTGGGCCGGCCATCCGATGGCGTGGTAATGGGCGTATGTGGAGAGCTCTGCCTGGTCCGTGACGTTCAAGCCGAAACCGAATATGTGGACCTCGGCGCCCTCACCGTCGAGAGTCAAGGAGTCGAAGGCTTTTTGGAGGTCACGATCGCAGCGAGTCAGGCCGTCCACTATGATCAGTACAAGGTCATTCTCGCGTGGCACTTCCAGATCCAACAGAACCTCGTCGAGCGCAAGGGCAAGGGAACCGGCGCCGTGGGGCTGGATATCGTCGAGGCAGGCGCCAAGGTTGTCCTCGTCGGCCGGGGTCCAGGATCGAATCAGGCGGGTATCGGCGCACGACTCAGGATTGCTCGGCTGCAGCTGATCCCCGAAAACCCGGAGGGAGACTTCGGGTTGAAAATTTCGTCCCTGAAACACCCCTTCAAGGGCATCGAGGGTCGTCCGAACCGCGCCCATCCGGTCACCCGCACTGCCGGACCACGAGGTTGCCATTGATGCCGAGGCATCCACCAGAAATAGTATGCGGGTGGGCTCATTCTTGGCTGCGGAAGCTGGGAAGGCGATGAGGCCGGCGAGAAGAAATGCTGCGATTCTCATAATGGAACCATTGTAGCGATATCACCAAGGGGGTACTTGGAGCGCGGTTGGAGGATTTACGCCTTTCTGCTCCCGGAACTCTCGAGCGCTCTTGACCAGCCCGACGACCCCGTTTACCGTAACAATCCTATGGCAATCAAATACGACGTTGTGATTCTAGGCTGTGGCCCCGGTGGGGAAAGGGCGGCAATTCTGGCTGCTCGGACCGGGAAGAAGGTGGCGGTGGTCGAACGTGCTGGGGTTGTGGGGGGGACTGCGGTCAATTGGGGGACCATTCCTTCGAAGACGCTCCGAGAAAGTGCTCTCTTCGTCTACGCACATACCCACCAGAAACTCCATGGCATCAAGACAGAGATTTCCGAAGAGATAACGGTTGCAGATTTCATGCACCGCGAGCGCCAGGTGGTCCAGCGGGAGTTGGAGTTGATCAATCGTGCCTTGGCGAAGAACGAGATCGATGTTTTTTACGGTACCGGCCGGTTTCTTGATAAGAATCACGTCGCAGTAACCGGCGCCGGTGGTCAGACCCGCATGGTGCTCAGGGGCGAGACCATAGTCATCGCAACAGGGACCTCGCCAAACCATCCTGAGGACGTGCCCTTTGACGGCGAGTGTGTCTTTGACTCCGATACCATCCTCAATCTGCCCCGAATGCCGAGGTCAATGTTGGTTCTTGGCGCGGGTGTGATCGGCATCGAGTACGCCTGTATTTTCACGGCATTGGGGTTGGACGTCACCCTGATGGACACCAGAAGCCAACTGTTACCTTACCTCGATCGGGAGATCGTCGGTCGGCTGCAACGAGAGATGCGGCGTTTGGGGATGATGATCTCGCACGATGAGTTTTACGATTCGATCGAAAAAGTGGCAGGCAGTCCGCCAGTTGTTCGATGCCGAACCAAGAGTGGAACGGTGCTTGAGGCGGATGTCCTTCTGTACAGCGTAGGGAGGGACGGGAATACAAAGGACCTGGGTCTCGAAGATATTGGGATCCAGCCGACTGACAGGGGCCTACTCGAGGTCAACAACCACTACCAGACACCCTTGCCCCACATCTATGCGGTTGGTGATGTCATAGGGCATCCGGCGTTGGCTTCGACCTCGATGGAGCAGGGACGCAGGGCGATCCGTCATGCCTTCGACCTGCCGGGTCTCCAAAAGCAGACCGAGGTGCTGCCGTTCGCCATTTACTCGATCCCGGAAGTCAGCTATATCGGTGAGACTGAAGAGACCCTGGCGGAGACCGGCCGCGACGTCATCATCGGGCGCGGCTTGTACGCGCTGAACCCAAGGGCTCAGATCATCGGAGACGGTGGAGGCATGCTCAAGTTGCTCTTCGATGCCGACAGCATGCGGCTCCTCGGCGCCCACGTGATCGGCACAACCGCATCAGAGTTGATTCATGTCGGTCAGGCATTCCTTCAGACAGGCGCCACGGCAACTGTGATCGCCGAAAGCCTCTATAACTATCCGACCTTGTCCGATCTCTACAGGCATGCGGCGATGGAGGCTCTCGGACAGAAGCTGCGACGGTAGAGGCTTGGGTGGCGGGACACCGGAGTTGAGGCCGTTCAAACCGTTCGATACCGATTGCGTATGATGAATGGAGGTACGCCATGCGTCGTTTTTCGCTCGACAGTCTCGCCGTGGTCGGGATGCTCCTCGTGCCGGCCTTCGCCGTCAACGTTGTCGGGGCCCAGGAATCACCCGAGGCCAAGGCTGTGTTTCAGGACGAAATTCGAGTCGAGGTCGTTGACCTGCGGGTCAGTGTGGTCGATTCGATCGGGGAGCCGGTCAGGGGACTCAAGGCCGAAGATTTTGAGGTCTACCAGGATGGAGAGGTCGTAGAACTGACTTTTTTTTCTGAAGAGGCACATTCGGAGGGTCCAGCCTTGGGGGCCAACTCTTCGGGAGTCATTCAGCCATTGCCCCCAGATCGAATGATCCTGGTATTCGACCGTGTCAGCCTTGAGAAAAAAGCCCGGAAGCGTACGCTCAAAGGCTTGGAGACCTTCCTCGAAACCCGGCTTTCGCCGGACACTCTGGTCATGGTGGTGTTGGCCGGCGGTGGTATCGAGGTGGTTCAGCCCTTCACCGTTGACCGGACCAAGGTCAAGGGCGCCTTGGAGGCCGTCAACGTGGTCGAGTACACCGGCGATACGCTTCGCGGACGCAAGAGGGTGTTCGAACGTTCGATGTCCAATACCCACACGGTACAGTCTGGGATTTATACTCCCGGTGGTTCCTCCTCCAGTCTCGGGATAGAGGATGGGTTGGGCACAATGCAGGCGGATGGGTATCTCGGACAAATTAACCAGATGAGGGACTTGGAGTTCAATCGGATTCTCTCAGCTCTGGTCGATCTGGAGACCATCGTCCGGGGAACAGCCGGTTTGAACGGGCGGCGTGACGTCGTGTGGATCGGGGAAGATCTATTCATCAAGCCGGGAATCGATAGTTACGGAGCCTTCTTTGAGGTTTTTCAAAGGTACTCCTCCAAAGTCAATATCGAGCATCCGGAAATCTGGGCCAGCGAGAACGAGCTTTCCCAGCAGTTCGAGGCGATAGCTCGGATGTGCCAGGGGATGGGTGCCACTGTTCATGTTCTTGATGCCTCCGACCGCAATCGCTACGCTCAAGAAAATGAGATCACCAAGGGCTGGAACTCGGGGGTGACTCCGTTTCCTCTTGGTGACCAACGCAACATGACTTTTCGACAGGATGGCGCCCGGGCACAGAATCTTATTGAGGGAGGACGGTTCCTTGCTTCCGCCACAGGGGGAGCATCTCTTTCGGGATCCAGGGATGTCGATGAGTTCTTCGACCTGCTTGGCGCCATCATCGGTGGGACCTACTGGTTGGGCTACAGCCCTCCCGGGGGTCTGGACGGACGACTGCACGATGTGGCTGTAGGCGTCAAGCGAAAGGGGTTTGTGATTCACTCGGCGGACAGGGTGCCGGCGGAAACCGTCCACCATCGCCTGGCGGACTTCGCTGCCGCAGAGATGCTTTTGGCTCAGGGCGAAAACCCCCTCGGCTTCGAGGTGCAGGCCGGAAAGAGCGAGAAGCGAGATGACGGCAAGGTTGTGCAGACTTTCCGATTGATCTTTCCGACCGGGAGCATCAGGTTTTTGGAGGATGGAGACCAGCGAACGGCTCAGTTGAGCGTTGCGGTCGTTATTCAGGAAACCGATGGCAAGGTTAAACCCCCATCGGTCTTTCAGTTGCCGGTGTCCGTCCCGGCCGAGAAGTTCAAGGGCGGGAGCATGATTGCTTCGTCTTTTCGACTGCTGGTCGACGAGAAGCCCCAGAAGATCTCGATTGCTCTCAGGGATGAGCTTTCGGGGATCTCGGGGTGTCAGAGTTTGAATATTTCGTCGCCGTTAGTGGGGGCCGAGCAATAGAAACTAGACACTGGAAACAAGAAACTGGCAGGACACCTAGAATGAATCGATGTGGTGCCATTTCAAAGGCAAAACCGGTGAGGCATGAGTGTATGTGAGAGGAGTTAGGCTCAGCATCTTTACCACCACTGTCGAAAAGTGGAGGCGAGTTTCCAGTTTCG
>JAOZPW010000189.1:4465-7786 GCA_029932545.1 Thermoanaerobaculales bacterium
AGGCTCAGCATCTTTACCACCACTGTCGAAAAGTGGAGGCGAGTTTCCAGTTTCGGATTCCCCTTGAAATACCCGCGCGCCTTTCACAGCCGTATCGGGGTCAGCCGCAAGTCGATTTTACCAGTCTGGAAACGCCTTGGTTCGCCAGACTTTGACGACGCGATCTCTTTGGCTGGTCAGGTGCTCATTTGCGGCAGGAATTGCCCATGCCTTGAGTTCGAGGGTACGGAAAGACCGGGCGACCAGGATCACGATGACACTTGGCAAGAGGATCCAGACAAAATCACCAGGCGTTAGGCTGTCGATCATCAGACCCCAGAAAAAACAGGCCGGTGCGATCAGTAGCAACACGGCTTGTGACAGGGCAGCCCACATCTGGCGGCCCGCAACTCTCTTGAAATTCTCGAGATCCAGGGACGAGGCCAATTTCGGGGTTGTGTCTAGGAAATCCTTGAGTCCTCTGCCCTGAATTACAACGTTGACAATTGCCAAGGTGGGACTCGCGAGCATAGCGGTCAGAAGGATGGTGCGCATCGTTAGATATTACACGCCTGCGAAAGAAACCTCTCTCCCATCATGCAATTCGTTCGACGAATTGCTACTCGTCAAAGAACCTCTGGATCGAGAATTCGGGATCCTCGTAGAGCAGCGAGGTGGGGTCATCGTCGATCCAGGCTTTTGGAAGAAAACGGGCATGACGGCCGTCCTGGAATCGTCGGCCGATCAATACAATGACGCCCCGGTCGGACTCCGAGCGAATCAACCGGCCCGCCGCCTGAACGACCCGGGTCATTCCCGGGACCAAGAAGGCGTAAGAGAAACCGTGGCCGTAGGTTTCTTCGAAGTATTGCTTGAGGAGTTGACGTTCCGTATTGAATTGGGGGAGCCCAGGAGACACGACGACTACCTGGGACAGCATGTCACCCGGATAATCGACGCCCTCGGCGAATATCCCACCGAGGACTGCCAAGAGGAGGTGAGCGCCGTCGCCGTTCAGGCTGTCCAATACCTCATGTTGAACGTCGTCACTGGAACCGGCTCTCTGAACGATGATTTTGTGTTCGTTGGCCTGCAACCGGTCGTGTACGGCATTGAGATAGGCGTAGCTGGGGAACAGAACGAGGGCATTCCGGCCCTCTGGGGCAAGCCGGGTGATCCATGATGCGACCGCGTCGTGGTACCTGGCACGTGCGCGCCAGGTCGTGTCCACATCGGGGATGTTGAGGATCAGCCGGTTGCCTTTTGGAAAGGGCGAGGGGACCACGAGTTCGGTGGTTGACTCGGTGTCAAAACCGAGGAGATCCCTGTAGAACTCGAAGGGTTCCAGGGTTGCAGACATGGCGATGACCCCGGCGGCCTTTTTGAGAACCTCGCCCGTAAACCGGGAGGCGTCCCTGCAAAATACCTTGATGGAGTCGCCTTCGCTGTAGCTCCGCCGGGCCAGGTGGACGAACTCGTCCCCGCCAAGGCTCAGAACCCGGTGAAAGCGGGTCAGTGCGAGGAAGACGTCCATCACAGGGTCATCGGCCCACCACAGATCATGCTCACGCTTGTAGAGGAAGTACTGCAGCATCGCTCCGTCGAGGGCCATTCGCAGGTCCCCGAGTGGCACGCTGTCGAGCGTGGTCAGCTTGTCGCCGTTTTCTCTGGGGCCAAAAGACGCTTCTACGGTGGCGGCCACAAAATCGGCCAGTTGGGTACACAGACTGCCCAGGTCGTCAAAGACCCGGTGATCCCTCTGCTTGAGAAACTCGACCGCTCGAAGAATCTCGTTCCGTTGAAGGACCGGCGAGTAATAGTCCCGGCTTCTGTCGACCAGATTGTGAGTCTCGTCGATGACCAGGACAGCGTCGGTCAGTGCATGGCTGTCAACCAAAGCCCCGAGACCGATTGTGGGATCGAAGACGTAGTTGTAGTCGCACACGACGACGTCGATGTCCGGCAGTAAATCCAGGCTGACTTCAAAGGGGCAGACTTCATGATTGAAGGCGGTTTCATAAATCGCATCGGGATCCTGGTGTGGAGATCTCTCCAAGAGCGTCGGCAGAAGCCCGGTTCGAATCAGCTTGAGTCCGTATTCCTTGGCCCATGGGCAGAATTCCTCGTGGCAGACGGTCTCGCTGTTGGCGCACATCTTCCCCTTGGCACGAAGTTGCAGGCTTCTGAAAAGCCCCTCCGCCTGCATCGTCTGAAGCGTTTCAACAGCCAGTCGTTGCTGGAGGGTCTTGGCTGTCAGAAAAAAGATTCGTTTCCCCTTCGAAAGAGCTGCCTTGACCGCAGGATGGAGTACAGCAGCGGTTTTCCCGGTGCCCGTAGGCGCCTGGAGGAGCAACTGGCCGCCATCTTCGATATTTGTGGTGACGGCCTTGCCGATATCTTCCTGCCGCGGTCTGTAACTCGGGTGGGGGAAGGGGATCTTCTCCGCAGCGAGCCGAAGCGTCTCGAGTCGTTCCATTCGTCGGGTCTCGGCGGAAATTAGACGATATACCTGTTTTCGGAGCCAGGCTTCCACGATCTCCGGTGTCCAACCGACACTTTCGACCTTTTCTTCGCCCGTGACAATATCCACCAGGATCAGTCGGGCAGCGATCGGAGGGCCTCCGGAGGAGAGCATCCAGGCGTACAGCCTGACCTGTTTCTTGAAAGGCTCAAGTCTCTCGGCTGCGTAGAGTCCGTGGAGGTCTACCGCAAAGTGAAGGGTCTTGATCTCATCGACCCGGATCGGGGTCTGCTCGTCGTAGAGAACCCCGTCGGCCCTCCCGACGAGGGAGACGTGCCAGCCGTCGATTTTAATCTCGGTACTGATCGGAACCTCTGATTCAAAACCTGGTTCCGAAGTTTCCAGGTTGTTCTGTATTCGACGGTGAAGTTCTTGTCCAAGCCACAAGCGGGACAGACCACTGCCTCCAAGGCCGATGACCCTTCCGGCGCCGTCACCCGTCAACTCGCCGACTGCAGCGGTGATTCGACGATTGGAGAGGTCGACCGAGAGACTCAAGACAGCAGTCCGGCCAGGTAGAGGGGGAGAGGGGGAGAGGGGGGGAGGGGGAGAAAAAGCATGTGCTTTTGGATCCCCTGCTTGCCTCCAATCAGCAGTCCGCAGCCTGAGGTTTGAAAACAGACACCTTCTGGAGTGTTCTGTTTGCTATGTCGGAATAAACCTCTAACGCGCATCGCGGGATAGGATAGCCTGAATACTGGTATTCTGCGCTTGGAGGGGTCATTGATGTTAGAAACACCCGAGAGTCAAGGTATGGAAGTGGTCGATCTTCGCTTTGAAAGTCTGAGGGACCTTCAGGAGGAATTCGGTCCCTACCTTTC
>JAOZPW010000190.1:0-449 GCA_029932545.1 Thermoanaerobaculales bacterium
ACACCATCAAGAGCGTTCGGGAACGAACCGGCTTCTTGGTGGCAATCGGCACCTGCGCGGTCTGGGGCGGGCTGCCCGCGATGCAAAACCAGATCCCCAGGGAGCGCCTCCAGGAGGCCGTCTACCACGAAAAGGCAACTTTTCTCGACACGATCGAAGCGCGCCCGGTCACGCACTTTGTCGAGGTGGATTACCTACTTCCGGGGTGCCCAATTGAAAGGCACGAGTTTCTGGCCCTGGTCCGCGCCTTGCTCGCCGGCACCACCGCCGAACTGCCGCAGTTCCCGGTCTGCTGGGAATGCAAGGGCAAGGAAAACCTCTGCCGGGTTGTGCACTTTGGCGAGGTCTGTTGCGGCTCGATGACACGTTCCGGTTGCGGCGCCCGGTGCCCTTCCCACGGCGTCGCCTGCTCGGGCTGTCGAGGTCCTTTGGAAGAGCCAAACTACGAT
>JAOZPW010000190.1:459-7784 GCA_029932545.1 Thermoanaerobaculales bacterium
ACCAACTTCTCGGCTCCGGTCTGGATGACCAAGGGCCTCGAGCAGGAGGTGAACGATGACAACCGGTAGAACAATCACAATCCCCCACCTCGGTCGGGTCGAAGGCCATGGTGGCATCTACGTCAAGATCTCCGGCGACACGGTCCAGGATGTCAACATGGACATTCACGAGGGCAGCCGGTATTACGAAGCCCTGCTCAAGGGCAAACATTTCCTCGAGGTCCAGGGCATCATCACCAGAGTTTGTGCCATTTGTTCCTCCAGTCATACGGTCGCGGCGTTGACCGCACTTGAAAAGGCACTGGACATCAAGGTTTCCGAAAGGGTGTACCGGCTTCGAGGACTGCTGCTTCTCGGAGGCACGATCGAGAGCCATGCCCTCCACGTTTTCGCCCTGGCATTGCCGGATTTCCTTGGCTTTGACTCGGTCATCAGCATGGCCTCGAAATATCCCGACCAGGTTGCCTTCGCACTGAAGCTGAAACAACTGGGCAATTCAATTCAGACCCTGGTCGGAGGCCGCGCCGTTCACCCGATCAATACACTTGTCGGCGGATTCGGAAAGCTGCCGAGCCACCAGGAGATTGCGAGCATTCGCGAAGAACTCGAGGCGTCACTCGAACCTCTTATGGACTTCGTCAACCTTGCGGCAACGATTGACGTACCGACGTGGGCCGCGCAACCCACCCTGTACGTAGCCCTGCGCCCCTATGAAGAGGCCTTCCGCTTTCGCGGAGTCTCGATCTGCACCTCCAACGCCGAGGAGTTCAACCTCGACAGCTATCAAGAGACCATTCAGGAGTTCACAGTCGAGCATTCGCACGCCAAACACTCCGCTCTGGCCTCAGGCGAGACCTACATGGTTGGCTCCCTCGCTCGACTGAGGCTTTGGAACCAGTACCTCGGTGGCCAGACCAAAACAGCATTCGACATTCTCTTCCCCGAGGGCGTCAAGGACAACATCCTGATGAACAACTGGGCGCAGCTTGTCGAACTGGTCCACTGCGTCGAGCGTGGGATTGAAATCTGCGATGTGTTGATGACCCAACCCGAGGCTGCGTCGGAAATGGTCGACTACGAAGTCTCGGCAGGCCGGGGCATCGGCGCCATCGAAGTGCCCAGAGGCACCCTGTTCCACGATTATGAGATCAACGACGACGGATTGGTCGTTGCCGCCAACGTCATCACACCCACGGCCCAGAACCTGGCCAATACCGAGCGGGATCTTCGGATGGCGGTTGAGACGATGTTGGCTTCCACTCCGGTCCCGGACGACGACCAGATCAAGCTGCAGCTCGAAATGGTTGCACGCGCCTACGACCCGTGTATCTCGTGCTCGGTGCATGTGATCAGAGAGGATTGAAAGAAAGCTATCAGCTGTCAGCTCTCAGCTATCAGCTATTGGCTCGAAACAACACTCGGGAGCTATGCCGAGAAAGGAGGAAAATGACCATGTCGGCGACAATCCTGGTAGTTGGCTTTGGGAACACCCTAATGGGCGACGACGGTGTGGGCCCCATGGTCATTCGTGAACTGGCCCGGAGGACCTTGCCGGCAAACCTCCGGGTGGTTGAATGTGGCAGTGACAGCCTGATACTCCCCTCGTTCTGGCGGGGGGAAGACAATATCTGGATGGTTGATGCTCTGGTCCGGCGAGACCCTGCCGGGACAATTCACACTCTCAGTCACGACCAGGTTATTTCTATTCCTCAGCGCCATGCCACCGTCCACCACCTCAGCCTCCCTGAGGGACTGCGTTGGATCAACCTGACCTATCCCGACATGCAAGGGGTCAACTACAGGTTATGGGGTATCGAGCCTGATGGACTGGACCTCGGTGAACGGCTGAGTCCATCGGTCGAAGAGGCCGTGTCGATCGTGGCGGACAGAATCATCGATGCGGCAAAGAAGCAAATGAACTACTAAGGACCTGAAGCCACACTCAGAAAGCCGCTTTCGTGAATCTTCATGGTCTTCGTGGATGTACTTGCGATCGGTGTCCTCGAGCTGCCTCCAGTTACTCCTGAGCGACATCGCGACCGTGATCACTCGCATTTTTGGTTGAATTCCGGCACAATCGACAAGATGGGTTTGAAAAGTGGATTTTCAATAGTCTCCGTGATTGGCTTGTTGGCTGTCGGAATGCTATTTCCGTCGCAGGCCGAGTGCCAATGGCGACCAACCCGTCATTTCACCGTTCGAGAGGGGCTGGTTCAGAGCCAGATTTCCGGAATTGTACAGGATGCCGACGGTTATCTTTGGGTAGCGACCCAGGGGGGTCTCTGTCGTTTTGACGGCCAGACATTTCGACGATTCACCCGGCCGAACGGCCTTCCGGACAATGTCGTCAATGCCGTCGACACCCTGGGTTCCGAAGCATGGATCGCAACTGATCTCGCAGGCATCGCACGCTGGGACGGAGCCTCGATCACACCCTTACCCGATCTTCCTCTTCCTCAAGATCAGCGCCTGAGCGGTATTCAGGTGCTCGAGGATGGAACTGTTCTGGTCAGTTCCGATAAAGGTCTCCTGACATACAAGGACAACCAATGGACCTTGATCGACGAGGATCCCGTCTTCGGCCTGGTCCAGGGATTCGGAGGCAGGGTGATCGCGCTCGGCCGCGTTCCTGTAAGCATCGACCAAAGACTTGATCCTTCCCCTTTGACAGAACTCAAAGATGACCAGCAACTGGTGGCTGTTTCCGAGAACTCAGACCACATCTGGATTGCGGTCCTGCGCAACACCTTGGGTTTGATCCAGGGGGACGATATCGTCTGGATGACACCCGACATCGACGGTGAGATCATTACCCTTCTTGCCGACGACCACGGCAGCGGCCTGTGGATCGGCACCGACCAGGGACTGTGGCGCCGCAACGAAAACGGTGTCACCGAAGAAATTTTGCTACAGCCTCGGGAACACCGGCTCCAGGTTTCCACCCTCCTGAAAGACCGTGAGGGTAATGTCTGGGTCGGCACATGGGGCGCAGGACTCTTTCAGATCCCCCCAACTCCCTGGACATTATTTACCAGGGAGACCGGGTTCCCAGCACATTCCGCCTGGGCTTTCAGTGAGGATGGGGACGGGTGCACATGGATGGCGACCAGCGATGGAGGCGTCGTTTCCTGGTGTGGTGATCATTGGGGTCCGACCCTCGGGTCTGAGGAAGGCCTGCCGAACGACGCGGTCTTCACGCTGGCTCACGATGCCGAAGGAGCTCTTTGGGTTGGAACCTTCCATGGGGTGTGCCGGAAGACTGATTCAAACCTCCAGTGTTGGGGCACTGACGACGGATTACGGAACGATTTCATCCGTCACATCATTCCTCGAAAAGCTGGTGGAGTGTGGATGGCGACCGACCACGGCCTGGCGATGTGGGATGGCTCACATTGGCAATTCTGGGGCCAAGCAGAAGGCCTTCCGGGTACGATGGTTCGTTCGCTCGCCGAAGATTCCGACGGTCGGGTATGGATGGCCATGGATGCCGTGGGGATTGCTTCGTTCGACGGGACGACTTTCACACTTTTCGATGAGGATGACGGCCTGCCCACAGAGAGAGTTTGGACCCTTGCACTGAGTTCCCGGGGAAAATTGCTGGTTGGGACCGATGCCGGACTGTGGATCAGAGACGTCAATGACGATGGATCTGGAGTGGTTATCGGTATTGAGGGCGGTCTCCCCAGTGAGTCAGTGATCGCCGTGACCGAGGACCTCAACGGTCGGGTCTGGGCCGGCACCACCCACGGCGTTTCGGTCATTTCTCCTGACGGTGAGGTTTTGAGGACATTCACCGCCCATGAGGGTCTCTCCGACTCCGAGGCCGCTGAAGGCGCCGCGTGGCGGGATTCTCACGGTCGTTTGTGGTTGGGCATGGCCTACGGTGTGACGGTCGTCGACCCCACTCTTTTGACCCGGAACCTCGTGGCGCCGGAGGTAGTTCTCGAGAATGCGCGTTCCAATGGAAAAACGCACCCTGAGTTTCATGTGATCTCCACGACAGGAGATGACGACACCTTGGCGTTGCGCATTGATCCTTCGATCACGCACCTCCGTTTTGACTACGCCGCCCCGAGCTTCGTCGCCCCCGAATTGGTCCGCTTTCGCCTGGCCCTAACCTGTTTCAGCGAACAATTCAGCCCACCGACCACCGACCGCCATATCACCTACCATGCCCTTCCGGCCGGTAAATACCGATTCGGCGTCCAGGCGGTCAACAATGACGGCATCCCCTCGGCCAAGCCCCTGTGGGTCGATCTGGATGTCCGGCCTCCCTGGTACAAGACCCGTTGGTTTCAACTCCTGGCAATTCTCGGGGCTGCCCTGCTCGGCGCCGGTGTTCTGCATATTCGAAACCGCGGACGTCTGAAGCGAAAGGCTTGGCTGGAGGAAGAGGTCAAACAACGGACCTCTGATCTGAATTCCGCCAACCGACAAATCCAGGAACAGAATCGCCAATTGACGGAGCTTTCGCGAACAGATCCCTTGACGGGTCTGGGAAATCGAAGGGCACTGGCTGATGTTCTACCAGTCGAGATGTCGATCCTCGAACGAGAGGTGATCCGTCTCGGCCCTGGTGATAGCATCGGTGATTACCACGGTGAAGTCCTCATGATGATCGACCTGGATTACTTCAAGGCCATCAACGACCGCTGGGGTCACGATGTCGGCGATCAGGCCCTCGAGCGGTGTGGAAACGTCCTTTTGGAGGAAATGAGGGAGTGCGATCAGGCCGTCCGTTGGGGTGGTGAAGAGTTTGTAGTTCTCGCCAGAGGCATGGATCGAAAGAGTGCGCTCGTCTTTGCCCAGAGGGTCCTCGACCGCTTCAACAACTGCCGACTGGAAGGCCCTGACGGGACCCTGATTGCCATCCGTGCCTCTTTAGGATTCTTGCAGATTCCATTGGGCACGACAGATTATCAAACAAGCGACCAGTGGCCCCAGTTGATCGATGTTGCGGATCGCCTGATGTATCTGGCCAAGGAACGCGGGCGTGCGAGGAGTGTCGGACTCGTGTGGCGAGATGGCGGCATGCCCGATGTATCCGCGCAACAGAATTGCGAGAATCTTCTTCGTGATATCGAGGCTATTCCCGACTCGATGGAACTGATTGAACTGGAGCCCTCGGTAGATTCAGACTGAAGCTGTAAACCAGTTGTCAGTCGGCACGCCACTCGGTACTCCTATTCTTTCAGGGCGCGCCTCAGCAGTTTTCCGGTTCCCAAGGTTGGGAGAGACTCCCTGATTTCCACCTGAGCCGGGCATTTGTAGGACGACATGTTTTTTCTTGCCCACTGGAGAATCTCATCACTCGAGATCTCCAATCCGGATTTCAAGACGATGACTGCCTTCACCACCTCACCCTTTTTTGCGTCCTCGACACCAATGACCGCAGACTGGGCAATTGCCGGATGACTGTTGAGCAACATCTCGACTTCTTCCGGAAAGACGGAAAAGCCGGAGACCTTGATCATCTCTTTCAGTCTGCCCAGGAGATAGAGATAACCATGCTCATCAAATCTCCCAATATCACCCGTAAAGACCCATCCGTTCACCAGCGTACCCTTGGAAATCTCTGCCTGATTCCAGTATCCCTTGAAAACCGCGGGATTTCTCAGCACAATCTCGCCCTGCTCACCAATTGGCATCTCCCGTGTCCGATCTTCAATATCAACAATCTTGAATTCCTGCTCCACGCCGGGAATCCCAACCGAGTCGTATTTGATCTTCTGTCGGGGCATGAAGGTGTCGGCAGTGTGGGTTTCACTGAGCCCATACGCCCCTTCAACCAGAACTCCCCCACTGCTGCAAGCCTGCCATTGTGCTGCAATTTCTTCAGAAAGCTGAATGCCGAAAGAAGAGGTCAGACACAGTTTCAGGGAACTGAGATCATATTTCTCCAGTTCGGGATGGGCCATGATCGCGACATTCATAGGCACCGCGCTGTACCAGAAACTGATCCTGTATTTCTCGATGGCCTTCATGGACACCTCGGCATCGAAGAGGGTCATCAACACCTGGGTGGCTCCCGCATAAATGCAGGAATTCATCCCAGCCAGCATCCCGGCAATATGAAAAATCGGCATCGTGACCAGGCAGACATCCTCCGCTTTCATCTTCGTCAGAGTGCAAACCCCAGCCGTTTTAAAAAGGGCGGCATAGTAGGTCAGCATGCAGCCTTTGGGCATCCCGGTGGTGCCCCCGGTATATTGCAAAAGTCCAATGTCCTCGTGGAGATCGATGTCAACCGGCGGCACTTCGGTGTTTCCCTCGTTGACAATGGACAAGAAGTCATCGGTTCCCCCGAACTCCTGACGGGGCAGAGTCTTCATCACCTCCGGGAGAGGCAGCGTTGGACTGTCGGGCACAAAGTCACGGAGATGCGTTGTGACGACCTTCCGGACCGTGGTTCGTTCCAGAACCCCGGCAACAATCGGCATGAAATGCTCCCACACAACCAGGATCACGGCCCCGCAGTCTTTCAGTTCGTACTCAAGTTCCATCTCTTTGAACAGCGGAGAGCAGGGACAGACGATGCCTCCGATCTTTTGAATACCGAAGTGGGCCACCACGTATTGGGGACAATTGCCCATAAAGATCGCAACCCGATCGCCTTTCGTGACCCCTTGCGCCAGCAAATAGCTTGCAAAGCGGTCGGAAGACGCATCAAGTTCCCGGTAGGAAATCTCCCGTCCATAGAAAATGATCGCGGCTTTGTCCGGCATCTCCCGGGCGCGAAGACGCAGGTATTCGTGGATCGGGACCTCTCCCCCGGAAAAGGTCAATCTCCGGGGAATATCGGCGGGCCAATTCTTCATCCAAATTTTTTCCATCGTGCCAACTCCCACCGGATAACATAGCAGCCTCTTCTCCGACGGCATTGAAATCGGAGATATGACCACCATTTTTCAGCGAAACGTGACACCCAAATTGTAAGGTTGCTGATTTATAGGTGATTTATCGGGGACACTCTTCTTCTCGATCCCGGCCCTACCACGACGACTTGGACCAGGCTCTGCAGCAGGAGAACCTGAAGTTGGGCGTGGACTGCCACTCCATGGCGGCCGTATCCCCGCCCATCGAGAGCGACGCCGGCACCCCTCGGCCCCTCATCTGCCTGGGCAACCTGGGCGATGCCGAAGGATTGGTCTGCAAGCCCTTCCGCCGCATCACCTCCCCGCCCGAACTCGTGCTCTTCATGCGCGACGAGTTTCGCAAGGTTTTCGCCCATGAAGATGTCGATCTGGAGGTTCCCGACATTGCCACCGCAAACCTTCCCTTCAGCGGTGGCTACATTACCCAACGTGTGGGCGGCGGACCCATGA
>JAOZPW010000191.1 GCA_029932545.1 Thermoanaerobaculales bacterium
CCCCCTCGATCGGAATCCGTACCGAACAGGGAACGATTCTGAGATCAAGGAGGCTTCAATGCCGGATTTTCTGCTTGTCCTGCTCGTCATCCTCACTCCTGTTGGAATAGTTTCCGCAGAGGAAACGACTCAGACGGACTGGTCTTCGGGCCCCGCGATTGAGGACCCAAGTGCCACCATTGGAAACGGCTTCACAGAATCGTCCGGCATCTCCTGGTTGACGATTCCCGGACAGATGGTTCTTTCCTCCCAACCACTCGCAACCCCGGTCAAACACCTGATCGCCACCGGTCACGACGGCGCCTATGGGCTTTACGCCACCGACTTCGATGGTGATGGTGATATCGATGTCATCGGAACAACTGATCGTTCCCGTGAGGTGATTATCTGGTTCAACAACGGCACCAACCCTGTCACCTGGACCGAGCATATCGTCGACAATCTCTATTCAGGAGGCACATCGATCCACCCTGTGGACATGGACGACGATGGAGACCTGGATCTGGTCGGCGCAGCCCAGACCCCAGGCAATAATGTGATGTGGTGGCGAAACGAGGGTGGAAACCCTCCGACCTGGACCCGCCTCACAATAGAAAGCAACCACCCTGTTGCCTGCAATCTATTTGTCGCTGATATTGACGGCGACGGGGATCCCGATGTGATCAGTACCTCGTGGAGCGGAAACTATATCGCCTGGTGGCGCAACGAAGGCGAGGGAGAGAACTGGACTCTAATGATGATTGATGACCAGTTTCCGACGGCCCACTCGGCCTTTGCCTTCGATGCCGACGGTGACAATGACAACGATATTGTCGGCACCTCCGCCGACAGCGGTGAGGTGGTGCTCTTCCTGAATGACCAGGGAAGCGGAGCATTATGGACCCGACAGGTCATCGGAACCGGCATGGCAGGCGTGCGGTATGCGACCGCGGCCGATGTCGACGGCGATGGGTTACCGGACATAGGCGCTGCAGCCGCTAACGGGCAAATTCGTTGGTGGCGGAATGAGGGCGGTTCTCCTGTAGTTTGGACCGAATACTTGATCGATCAGACCTGTTTCGGAGGGCACTACCTGATCGTCGGCGACCTCAACGGGGACGGCGCCAACGATTTTCTTGTTGCCGCGTGGGCGACTGATTCCATTTTCTGGTACATCCAGGACCCATCCGACCCGGAAGGCTGGGAACGTATTGAGGTCGAGTCATCCTTCAGATCTGCCCTGACCGCCTTTCCGGCCGACATCGACGGGGATGGCGACCTCGACGTCGTCGGCACATCACCGGGCCTGGGCGAGGTTGCCTGGTGGGAGATTACCGACTTCGTTCCCATCGGAACCCTCCAAAGCACAGTTCTCGACCTGGGTGAACACCAGGGTGTCAACGGAATCCAATGGAGGGCATCGGTCCCTACTCAGAGGGCACTCACACTCAGCGTTCGAAGTAGCGATGACCCTTCCAAATTCGGGCCCTGGTCCCCAGAACTCGTTTCCCCGGTCGTCATGCTATCGCCCTGGAAACGCTACTTTCAATACCGCGTCCTAATGACCTCTGAAGGTGCCGATTCACCTCTCCTGAACCAGGTCACTGTCTTTTGGAACGGCCCGAACGGAGAAGGTCCCCAGGTCACAATGGAAACTGACTCCGCTGCTGACTGATTCGACATTTTCCATTCAAACACCACCGATTCTTGAAAATTGTTGACCTCGCATGAATTGAGTGTTAGTCTCAGTATTGTTATTAATGATTCAATTTATCTGAGGAGAAAAAACCATGAAAAGCAGAAATATATTCATCCCAGCCATCTTTGGTCTGACCGGTCTTCTGGCCGCATGCGGTGGTTCGCCCGACACGACAGCCCCAAAGACGACCACCTCCGAGCCGGAAGTTCAGCAGGTCCAAGCGCCTACCCCCGACGAGCAGGTCGCGGCACTCGACGCGATGTGCGCCGAAGCACAGTCGGCGATGGCCGCCCGACAGGCCGAAAACTCACTCTTCAACAGAGTCGGCGGTCGAGACGGAATCTCCAAGGCAGTGGCCGAGACCGTTCGCCTCCACCAAATCAACGAGCCCATCAAACATCTAATGGAAGGCGTCGATCCAGATCATCTGACCAAGCAGGTCATCGATTTCCTCGTTCTCGCAACCGGCGGCCAAGGCGAATATGACGGCCGAAATATGGTCGACGCCCATGCCCATATGAATATGACCAACGCTCAATTCCTTGCCGCAGGCAGTGACCTCGGAGCCGGGATGGATTTTGCCGGCTGGGGCGAAAATGAAAAACAGGAGTTGCTTTGTGCTTTTGTAGGCCTGAGGCCGCAGGTGGTCACAAGCGAGAGCTGACAGTTTTCCCCTATACTGCCCCCATGAACAAGCCGCACGTCGAAATCCCGCCGCCGGGCCTCTGGGCAAAGGCGCTCTGGATGGCGGACCGAACCCCCGAGAGCCGCAACCGGACGGTCGACTTTCTGCGCGCGCTGTCTATCCTGGCCGTTGTCCTGGGCCACTGGATTATCTCCGCCCCCTATTTTTCAGACGGCAGTCCCGCCTATTCACACATCCTCGATTTGGCGCCATGGTCCCAGTGGTTGACCTGGCTGTTCCAGGTGATGCCGGTTTTCTTCTTCGTCGGGGGATATTCGAACTTCATTTCCTGGCAGTCGGCCCAACGGAAAAACCTGGGCTTCGGCTCATGGTTCGACAGTCGGATTCGGCGCCTGATCGGCCCGGTCATGCCTCTGATCGGCATGTGGGCCGTCATGGTGGCCATTGCCCACAGCAATGGCGTCGGACCCACCATGATCTTCATCGGTTCGAAGGTGGCTCTGATCCCGGTGTGGTTTCTGGCGGTCTACATCCTGGTGGTCGCGTTGGTGCCCCTGACATTCAGGGCATGGCAGCATTGGGGACTCGCCTCGATCCTCGTACCCGCCGCCGCCGCCGCGGTGATCGATATTGCCTTTTTCACGGCCAATCAGCACTCCCTCGCCTGGCTCAACTACCCCTTCGTCTGGTTGGCGGTACACCAGATGGGTTATGCGTGGCACGACCGTCGGCTCGCTGGACTTCGCACTGGGTTGTTGTTGTTTGCCGGTGGTCTCCTGTCCCTTATGGCTCTGACTCAACTCGGCCCCTACCCCTTGAGTCTGGTCGGCGTGCCCTCAGACGCCCTCAGCAACACCTTGCCACCCAAACTACCGCTGTTGGCGTTGGCTGCGGCTCAGATCGGGCTGATCCTGGCTTTCGAAGCTCCACTCAAGCATTGGCTTTCCAAAAGGCGCCCATGGACCGCCACCATCCTGATCAACGGCATGATCATGACGATCTTCCTGTGGCACTCCACCGTGATGATCCTTCTGGTTGGTTTGGCATTCTGGGTATGGCCCACCCTGTTGGCGACACAGCCTGACACACCCCTTTGGTGGACCGCGCGTCTTCCCTGGTTACTGGTTTACACGCTCGCCACCCTTCCGTTCCTTCTCATATTTTCTCGTTTTGAGCGCCCGGCCACACACTCAGGTTCAGCGCCGGTTTGGCGTCAACTGTTCGGCATTGCAATCACCTGTCTCGGTCTGGCCATGCTGGCCATGGGCGGCATCGGTGGTTCTGATTGGCTCGGCCTGCGATGGATTCCACTCCTCCTGGTGCCCGCCGGATTCGCCATCGCAACCGTAACCGGCGCCGTGAGAAGAACGTGACACTTAAGGACCCCGGTTTCGGTGAAATTTTGGCTGCGGCCGAACGCATCGCTGCCCATGTTCATCGAACACCAATTGCCACCTGCGCAACCCTGGACCGGCTCACCGGCACACGACTCTATTTCAAATGCGAACATCTGCAAAAGGTCGGGGCATTCAAGGCTCGCGGCGCCACCAATGCAGTATTCTCCCTCAGCGACGCCGAGGCCGGCGGCGGAGTTGCGACCCACTCTTCGGGAAACCACGCGGCTGCACTCTCTCGAGCGGCAGCCCTCCGAGGCATCCCGGCCCACATTGTCATGCCATCCTCTGCCCCCCCAGTCAAAAGGGCTGCAGTCGCGGGCTACGGCGCCTCGATCACAGAGTGTCAACCGACGCTTGAAGCACGGGAGACCACTCTTGCCGAAGTTGTTGCCCAAACCGGGGCAACCTTCATTCATCCTTATGACAATTCTCGAGTCATTGCCGGTCAGGGCACCGCGGCCCTCGAGTTGATCGCAGACATTCCGGCGTTGGAGATCATCATGGCCCCCGTCGGAGGAGGCGGTCTGCTCTCGGGCACGGCAATCGCTACATCCGGCCTCCGGCCCGAGTTGTCGATCTGGGGCGCCGAGCCGGCCGGCGCCGACGATGCTTTCCGGTCGCTCCGTGACGGCACCCTTTACCCTTCAGTGAACCCCAACACCATCGCCGATGGGCTGTTGACGTCCCTGTCGGAACGCACCTTCCGTATCATCAGAGAACTGACAGATGGGATTGTGACCGCCGAAGAAGAGACCATCATCCGTGCGATGCGTTTATTGTGGGAACGGGCCAAGTTGCTGATCGAGCCGTCGGCCGCAGTCCCATTGGCTGCGATCCTGGATCATCCCGATCATTTCTCCGGCCGGACCATCGGCATCATTCTCTCGGGAGGCAATGTCAATTTGGACTGCCTTCCCTGGTGATCCTTTTTGTGTCTATCCCCTTGTTTTTGCAAGAGCCTGAGCTTTCTATATCAGCGACCGAGACTGTCCCCCATCGACGTTGAGGCAGGCGCCGGTGATCCACGAAGCACGGTCAGAGGCAAGGAACGCCACAACGTCACCGATCTCTTCAGCTGTACCGAATCGACCCATCGGAATCTCCGCTGCGACAAATGCAGCCATGGCCTCCGGATCGGCCAGACACTTCTTGTCCCAGGAGCCACCGGGGAATCGAATCGATCCCGGCGCGATCGAATTGATCCGAATACCGTCAGGCGCCAGTTCCAGAGCCAGGGCCTTGGCAAGTCCGATGACTGCGGCCTTGGTCGTATGGTAGATGCTCATGCCTGGGCCGCCATACTCCCGGCCGTAGATCGAGGTCGTGAAGAGAATCACCCCGCAACCTCGCTCCCGCATTGTCGGCACTACTGACCTTGTCAACTGCATGTGACTCATCAGATTGAGGTCGATGGTCGATTGCCAGTCCTCGTCCGTCGTACCACAGATCCCACCTCGGCGGTTGCCTCCGACATTGTTGACGAGAACCTCTACCGGCCCCAATCGATCCCCTATCTCAGTCATTAATCGTTCCCGATCATCGGCTGATGTGACGTCAGCGACTACCGGCAGGATAGTGGCGCCGGTCCCGGATATCGTCTCAGCGGTCTGACGCAGTGTTTCTTCGTCCCGAGCACAGATTGCAACCCTCGCGCCTTCGGCCGCCATTGCCGTTGCTATCGCCTTCCCCAAACCCCGGCTTCCACCAGTCACCAAGGCCACCCGATCGCTCAATCCCAAATCCATACCATACCTCCTCAAAATCGCTGGACATCTTAGACTATGATTAAATAACGCGATATTGGTTTCTATCGTATTGCGTCTCAGAGCCGGCCAGTGACAGCGAGGAGGACATCATGACGGATACAGGCAACCGACAACACTCCAAATGGTCATGGGCAGATCTCCCGGTTTTGTGGAAAGTCGCTCTTCCTATCTGCGTCATGGGCCTTCTGGTTGCGGTGGCTATGGGTATGCTGACTGTCAGAAATCGCCAAAACATTGTCAGGACCACAGCCCTCGAGAAGACACGTTTCATTACCGCCGAACTCAAGGCTCTCCGGGCCTACTCCCTCGAGAGACTCTCACAATCGGAAAACGATCATTCAGCCGATGACCCGATGGTTCACGAGTTGGACCGTATTCTCTCCGGCCTACAGGACACACACCTGGCGCATATCGGTGTTCCCAGGATCTCCGGAGGCCAGGCTACTGCTGAACTCGACGATTTTCAGCGCAAGGCCATAAAACACCTCCAGCAGCACCCCTCTGACGAATTCTGGGTACTTGAGGATGGCGTTACAGGACGGATCATTCGCTACGCAACCGCCGACATCATGGATGCACCCCAGTGCGTCGACTGCCACAATGTCATGGAATCCACCGCCTCAACTCCCTGGCGTCTTGGCGATGTCGCAGGGATTATGGAAATTTCGGAACCCGCACGCCTTCGTGGGGGCAGTACCGATGCATGGATCGCTGGGATCGTCGTTTTCGGAGGAGCCGGCCTGGCAGCTGTACTGCTCGGTTTCGTCCTGCGAAATTTTTTTGCCAAACCCCTGCTGGGTGCGGTCGACCTGGCCAAACACTTGGCAGAGGGAGATCTGACATTTCGACTTGAAGGTAACGCCATGGACGAGATTGGAAAATTCCGCCATGCCCTTAATCAAGTCGCCGACGGAGCCCTGAAAATGGTCGGCAGGGTGATCGCTAATGCCGATCAGCTCGGCGAAGTCTCAACCACTATCGACCTCGTTAGCCAGGAGCTGAAGGCCAACGTCGAAGACACATCACAACAGGCTGCGTTGGTTTCGTCCGCTGCCGAGCAGGTCAGCGCCAATATCCAGGCTGTGTCCACAGCCACTGAGGAGATGAGCGCTTCGATTCTAGAAATCTCAGGCAGCACCTCAACTGCAGCGCAGGTTGCCGCATCAGGCGTAGAGAAAGCTCGCAGGACCAACGAAACAGTCGAACGGCTGGGTAACTCCAGTGCCGAGATCGGCAAGGTCGTCGAGGTGATCCAGGGAATTGCCTCCCAGACCAACTTGCTGGCGCTCAACGCCACGATTGAGGCCGCCAGAGCGGGGGAATCCGGGAAGGGATTTGCGGTCGTTGCCGCCGAAGTCAAGAAATTGGCGACCCAAACGGCCGCAGCCACCGACGAGATCGGCAAACGTGTCGATGCAATCGTGGCCGACGCATCGGAGGCCGTCGAGGTCGTGTCCGATATCTCTGCGTTGATTCTGGAAATCAACGAGATTCAGAACACCATCGCGAGCGCCGTCGAACAACAGAGTGCAACTACCGCCGAAATCGGGAGAATGGTCAGCGAAGCAGCAACCGGCGGGCTTGAGATCGCCGAAGGAATCGCCACGGTCGCCGGCGCCGCCCAGATCACGGTACAGGGCGCTCAATCCACGGACCGGGCCGCCCGACAGCTTCTCGAAGTTGCCGAGGACCTCAAAAAGCTGGTCGATCAGTTCACGATCGAATAGGCGCCTACCAGCGAATCAGAGCAGCAGCGGCTCGTGCGAAGCCCGATCTGCGCCGTCGGCGGCGGGGTCTTGGCATGGGCGGAGGATTGGGCAACGTTATTCGAACCCTTGGGGCCACACCCGCCCTTCGCATCAGTGCCTGCCATTCCCGGCCATGGGGTCGAAGGCCCACCCCGTGGAGATGGTGAACGGCCAGGTGGGCAGCTTCGTGGCAGAGGACTTCATCGATGATCGCCTGGGGTTGATCGAAAAGCCAAGCGGCGAGAGTAATGCGGTTCTTGGCCAGGTTGGCGCTCCCAATCGAACGAGTCATCCGATTGCTGAGCCGCATCTCGATCTTCCGAGCGAGTTCGTCAAGCTGCCATAGCCTGAGACAGTATTCGAGGTGGATTCTCAGGGCCTCTGCGTGCTCCTGTGGAATATCAGTCTTTCGGGGTGAGCATTTCGGCATCGGGGGGAGTATAGACTGTGTGCCGTCGGACGACGGGTGGGCACGGGGACCCACCCCTACAGTTTTCTGAAGTTTCCGACTTCATCCTTCCCCA